>JBBDNB010000018.1 GCA_040877935.1 Chitinophagales bacterium | reverse complement strand
ATTAGCAGCAGCTTTTGTTTCTCTCATTTTTTAACCCTTGATTCGCATTAATAATCTTTCCAACTTTAAGTAATTCGTCATTCTCATTTTCAATTTGATACAAATATATACCAGCTGATAAGTTAGATAAATGAATCTTGGCATGATTGCCTGAAATATTTTTTTTGAATTTCAATTTTCCAGAAAGATCAAACAGTTTAAAGATTGATTGGCTGGTATATTCTATATCTATATTGATATAATCATTGCATGGATTTGGAAATAATTTAAGTTTGAGATTGTTGTTACTTTTTTCATTTATTCCTACATAATTAATACAATTATTCCCCCACAATAGTACATTGTTTTCTCTAATACATTCTGGAGTTGTCCAAAAACCAATCCCCATTATCATTGGAAATTGTAATCCAGCAGAACCGCCAAGGCTTTCAATATAATTGAAGTCATTATTTAAGAAGAAGATTTTTCTTTCAACTCCATTTAATAAAGTAACAACACCAACACTATCAATTACATGGTCAATGCCCTGTCCTGCGTAGTTTGATCTAAGGGTATCACCTGCCTCTAAAGAGAAATCATAGATTAAATCATCAGAATTTATATCATGATTGTAAATAAAGACCTGTTTGGCTGCAGTGTCTTCTCTCAAGTAATAGTTGGTTGACCATGAAATGCTATCATCAATTGCGAATGGTGGACAATACGGCCCAGGATTTAATTGTACAATTGGAAATGCTTTTACCTTTTTATATAGATGTCCGGAAATCAAAGTATCTCCCTGAAAAAAGTATCGATTTCCGCTATTTACATTACAAATATCAGTTCCTTGCCCATTCATGACATCCCAATAGAAATCACTTCTAATCAGAGGATAATAACCCTGCCCATGAACAGTAAGAAGAAATATATTTATCAATAAAGTCCAGATGAATCCTTTCATAGTAATGTTTGTGTCAGAGTCTAATTTAATAAAATTTAAATTGGAACATTTCAATTTTAGTAATCGATTTAATTGTGCAATTTTTGCAAAGTGAATCAATATGATTTCGTAATTATTGGAAGTGGCCTTGGAGGATTGCTTTGTGCAAATATCCTGCTCAAAGAAGGATACAGTGTTTGTGTGCTGGAAAAAAACAGGCAGTTTGGCGGAGCACTACAGATTTTTGTGCGCGACAAAGCCATCCACGATACAGGCGTGCATTATATTGGAGGACTGGCACCCGGGCAGAACCTGTATCAGTTTTTCTCCTACCTCGGTTTGATGGAAGAACTCAAGCTCAAACGCCTTTCACTTGAAGCTTTTGACAAAATCAGTTTTAGTGGTGACGATAAGATTTATAATATTCCGCAGGGCTATGAACGCTTCTCCCAGCAATTGCAGGCCTATTTTCCCAAAGAAAAATCAGCAATAGAGGAGTATTGTGAAAAACTGCAAGAGATCAGTGCCAATACTGCGGTTTATAATTTAAAACCTTTTGAACCTGGTGCCATTAGCCCTTATCAAAGCATTGGGCTGTATGATTACCTGAAATCCATTACGGATAATGAAAAGCTGCGCAATGTGTTGATGGGCAATAATTTGCTTTATGCTGCACGAAAAGAAAAAACTTCGCTTTACGAACATGCACTGATTCTGAACTCATACATCAGCAGTGCCTGGAAATGTGTGGATGGTGGTGCGCAGATAGCGCGTGCACTGGTGAAAAAAGCCAAAGCAATGGGTGGAACAGTGCGCAATTATGCAGAAGTTGAAAACATGGAAGTGGATACGGAAAAGCAAATTTCTGCTGTGCAATTGAAAGATGGCGAGAAGATTTATGGTAAAAATTTTATTTCCAATGTGCATCCGGCACAGACACTTAAGATGATCGGTGCTGCGCATTTTCGCAAAAGCTATTTTCAGCGAATGACAGCAATGGAAAACAGCACTTCGGTTTTTTCCGTATTTCTCAATTTAAAAGAAAAAAGCTTTCCTTATCTCAACCACAACTGCTACCATTTCAGGCAAGCTGATTTTTGGGAAGCAGGAAAATATAAAAGTAAGGAATGGCCAAAAAGCATGGCCATATTTACCCCTGCCAATTCCAAAGATCCGGAGTTTGCAGAGAGCATGAATATCATGTGCTATATGGATTTTGAGGAAGTCAGTAAATGGAAAAACACTTATTATACCATTCCCCATAATCAGCAGGAGAGAGGCGCGGATTATCGCGCATTTAAGAGGCAAAAGGAAGAGCAGGTTATTGATGCACTTGAAGAACGCTTTCCCGAAATTCGCTCCTGTATAAAATCAGTGTACAGCGCCAGCCCGCTGTCTTACCGCGATTACCTGGCTACGCCAGAAGGCAGTATGTATGGAATGCTGAAGGATTACCAGCACAATATGGCCACTTATGTATCGCACAACACAAAATTGGGCAATCTTTTCTTTACCGGGCAAAACATCAACTTACACGGCATTTTGGGGGTTACGATCAGTGCTTTTGTCACCTGCTCGGAATTTGTGGATATGGAAAAGCTGATGCGTGAAGTGAGACAATGATTGGGGGAGTAGTATAGAATCCTCAAATCTTTTAGCAGATACTTTGCAAAGCCAAAATGAAAGCATTTATTCTTCGTTGTATCAGATTGGGTAATTGTCCTCTATTTTAACTTAATTTAGCGTATTTCAAAGCAGGTATTCCTTTTGAAGTGTTGGTGGATCATATTATTGGCAGCCTTTTGTTTGTTCATTCAAAATGGCAAAGCCCAGGAATTGAGCAATCTCAAGAAGAAAACGATTGCCGTACAGGGTGATACAGTACAGCTCGATACACTCAGTATTATTACCGGTTCTGAAGTTGTGAAAAACACAGCAGACGGAGCTATTATTGCGCCAAGCCGCTACAATCTTGATCCTTATAAAGCTGAATTCAACTGGATTGATCCACCCGAGACCGATAGTGTTCAAATCAGTTACAGGCATTTTGGTTTCAATTGGAATAAAACCTATTTCAATAAAAAAATGCCCGAGTTGGAAAAGCATCAGGATTATCTTCTGAATCCGTTCGCCTACCGCCCGGAAGAAAAAAGCAATCGACTGATTGATTTTGGATCTCTCAACTACAATGGAACCTATGCGCGTGGGCTGTCTTTTGGCAATCGGCAGGATGTGGTGCTTAACTCAAATTTCAACCTTCAGTTATCCGGTTATATTACAGAAGATATAGAAATAGTTGCTGCTTTAACAGATAACAGTATTCCTGTTCAACCCGAAGGTAACACACAGCAGTTACAGGAATTCGACAAAGTTTTTATTCAAATAAGAAAAGCTCCGCACGAGCTTACCGTGGGCGATTATGAAATTAAAAATCCTGAATCGCATTTTCTGCGCTTTTTCAAAAATTTGCAAGGGGGCAGCTATCAAAGTAAAACTCAAATAGATGAAAAAGGAGGAGAGCTGTGGACAAGAAACAGCATAGCTGTTGCAAGGGGACAGTTTAATAGAATGGAGTTGAATGTAAGTGAAGGAAACCAGGGGCCTTATCGGCTCACTGGGCCAAACGGGGAATCCTTTATAATAATACTTGCAGGTACCGAAAGAGTTTTTGTAAATGGCAAGCAAATGACCCGCGGTGCTGAAAATGATTATATCATAGATTATAACCTCGGGGAAATTCGCTTTACACCAAATGTGATGATGACCCGTGACAAAAGGGTGATCGTAGAGTTTGAATTTTCAGATCGAAATTATTTCCGCTCATTGATCAGCTCAAACAGCGTATATGAACGTGAAAAAGCCAAAGTATTTCTGAATTTTTATTCAGAACAGGACAATAAAAACCAACCCGCGCAGGCTGATATCACAGATGAGCAGGAACAATTTCTGGCAGAAGCCGGCAACAATCCTGAAGATGCACTTTTTCCGGGATACCGCACTATTGAAGAATTTGATCCTGACAGAATACTCTATCAATTAAAGGACACCATTATCAATGGGGCCAGATATGATACGGTTTTTGAATATTCTACCAATCCGGAGAATGCATTTTATACCGTTTCTTTTTCTTTTGTAGGACAAAACAACGGCAATTATATTCCCGCAATAAGCAGTGCCAATGGCCGTGTTTTTCAATGGGTAGCACCTGTGAATGGTATTCCCCAAGGATCTTATGAGCCCATTATACTCCTGGTAGCTCCACAGCGCAAACAGCTTCTAACCGGTGGCATAGAGCTTACCCCAACAGAGCACGACCGTATTAGAATAGAGGGGGCCATGAGCAATAGGGATCGCAATACTTTTTCAGAAATTGACAATGAAGCAAATATAGGATCCGGCCTTTCAGTTAATTACGACCGGACTACCCCGCTAAACAAATCCAAAAAATTCAACCTGCATACAACAGCTGCTTATGAATTTATCAATAGAAATTTCAACCCCATAGAGCGCTATCGCGATGTGGAGTTTACCCGCGACTGGAATTTCCAAAACAAACAAAGTACATCTGATGAACACCTGGCAAGAGCCGGGGCAAACCTGGAACACCTCGATTGGGGACATGCATCTTATTATTATTCTACCTATAATGTAGGAGAGGAGTACCAGGGCAATATCAACGAAGTAGATGGCTCATTTCACAAAAAAGGTTATCGCTTGGATTTTAATATGCGCCATCTTGATTCAGAGGGAGAATTTCAGGAATCAAAATTTACACGGGCGACATTGCACGCCTACAAAGCTTTTGAAAAATTAAACGGCTGGAAAATAGGTGGGATATTTTTTCCGGAAAGAAATAAAACCTATGCAGCAGACAGCGACTCGTTGCTGAATCAGAGTTTTTTGTTCAATGAGTGGAGTGTATATATTGAAAATGCTGATTCTGCAACAAACAGGGCACGCTTTGAATACATTCGCAGACAGGAATTTTTTCCCGAAGAAAATGAACTGCAACTTTCAAATTCAAGCAATACTTATGCTGTTTCCGGAAAATGGCTGAGCAACAAACATCATAAGCTGAACTGGAATTTAAAATACAGGCAGTTTTTCAATGAAGACAGCCTGCGCAATACTGAAAAAGCAGCACAATATTATCTGGGTAGAATAGAATACAATCTGAATATTCTGAGGGGGATGATCACTTCTAATATTTTGTACGAACTGGGCTCTGGACAAGAGCAGCGTGTAGAGTACACCTATGTAGAGGTTCCTTTGGGACAGGGTACTTATATATGGGATACGCAAACAGATTATAATGACAATGGAATTAAAGAACTCAACGAATTTGAGCTGGCAAATGAAGCCAATCAAAACCGCGCAAACCATATACGGGTAGCAACCCCTACCAATGAATATGATCCAGTAGATATTACACAATACAATCAGGTACTCAACATTAATCCTAAAGCATTGCTCAGCAACAAAAAAGGTTTCCTCGGTTTTATAGCACGATTCAGTACACTCAGTAGCTTACAAATCAACAGGAAGGTTTTTCGTGGTGCAGATATTTCTGTTTTTAATCCCTTTGTTTTCGACACTGAAAACGAATCATTGCTCGCTATTAATTCTTCAATTCGTCAAAGTGTTTTTTTTAACCGAACCAATAATAAATATAGCCTGGAATATACATTTAAAAACAATAAATCTAAAAATAACCTTGTAAACGGATTTGAAAGCAGAACACTTGATGAAAACTCTATCCGCATACGCTGGAACATTATCAGTGCACTGAACACTGTGCTAAAAGCAGCAAAAGGAAACCGAGCAAATGACAGTCAATTATTTTCAGACCGAATATACTCTATTGACTATTATGAAGTAAACCCTGAATTTAATTTTATTTATAAAAATAAATTCCGCCTTAGCCTACTCTACAAATTTAGTGATAAACGCAATATCAAAGGAGATCAAGGTGAAAGCGCAAGAGAAAACGAATTTACCTTTGAAGGCAGGTACAATGTGGTTTCTAAAAGTACAATCAATGTAAGTTTTTCTTATACCTCTGTAGAATATGCTGGAGCAGAAAACAGCGCATTGGAATTTGCCTTTCTACAAGGACTCCAGGATGGGGATAATTTTATTTGGTCTGCTACTTTTGACCGCAACATTGGAAAGAATGTCCAGCTAGGTCTGGGATATGAAGGGCGAAAAACGGGAAATGCCGATATGGTACATACCGGACGTGCTCAATTGAGGGCCATTTTCTAAAGCATTTAAGCAAAAATTCTAATTTTGCTTGTGAACTGAGTTCGGAAATTATTTATTGCTCAGCTCTTAAATAATAATCGAGCTCAGGTTTGTATATCTTAGTGCTCCACATTCTACTATTATGTTGCAAATATTATATGATAAGGCACAGGAAGAGACATTTAAAAATGAAGTGCTCACCCATTTTGATGGGCAGGATATAAAAGCGGAAATTTTCAATTCTGAAACAATCGCTCAATTGCCTGAAAAAGTAAAACTGATCACTTACTTAGGTGATTCCGACCTCAAGCAATTATTAATAGATGCGGCTGATAAAGAATGGGAACTTGGCATTTTACCGCATCCCGGTTTAGAATATGTACAAAGGGGATTGGGAGTAACTTCTAAAATGGATAAAGCAATCGAAGCCATTTTAGATGAATCACAAAGCACTGAAATTGACCTGTTGCTCTGCAATGAAAAACCGGTATTGCAATCTGTTAAAACAGGCAGTATTTTTCTTATTGATGAAACCAATGCTCAATCCAATTTGCTGCTTCAAATTTTTCGCATTTTCAAAAATACCTGGCGTGTAAAAAACCTGAAACACAAGGCTTTTAAACTTTCTGTGGGAGAGGAAAATTCTATCAATACTTCTGCCCTGGGAATTGTGGCATTGGCACAAGCGGGAAGTATTGCGCTGAGTAGGAAAATCAAATCATTTGAGGGCTCAAATGTAGGTTTTTTTAATGTTTTGATCGTTTCGCCTCAGAGTGTACTTGAAATGCTTTTATTTCTGATAAAAGGAATATTGCCCGGCAGACACCGTATTGACAAAGAAGATTCCTTCATTGGTTATATCAAAACCAAAACACTAAACATAAGCTCAGAAACAAATATTGACTTCAGTATTGATGGGGAAAAATTCACCGCTGAAAACATTTCAATTGAAGTAAAGCCTAAAGCCATTCATTTGTTGCTGCCCAGTATTTTCACAGAAACAGAAAGCAGCAGCGACAATAAAAACAGTTTCAAAACCGAAAACCTTCCCTATGGGGAAAAAAAGGAAGAGCTGACAAAACGCAAAATGCCCTGGCTTCCAAGAGCAACACCTGAAGAGTTTAAGGAGCTTTTTACAGCACTTAGGCTAAATGCCAGGCTTAATAAAACATATATAGTGCTGATGGCTATATCTACAATTATGGCCACTTTTGGATTGTATGGCAATTCATCACCAGTAATAATTGGCGCTATGATTTTAGCGCCACTAATGCCGCCCATTGTTTCTTTTTCAATGGCGATTGTGCGCTATGATGTATCTATATTAAAAGACAGCTCAAAAACCATTCTTTTGGGTACAGTTTTGTCCCTGCTTTTTGCTGCATTTGTCAGTATTATTATTCCATTGCGCATCATCACGCCTGAAATGGATATGCGGCTTTCACCTACACTCTTGGATTTAGGGATAGCTGTAGCGTCAGGAATTGCCGGAGCTTATGCGCATGCCAAGGAAGAAATTGCCAAAAGCCTTGCGGGTGTAGCTATTGCAGTTGCTTTGGTGCCTCCATTGGCAGTAGCGGGAATTGGCGTAGGCTGGATGGATTGGTCACTTTTTTCAGGATCCTTTTTGCTCTACCTTACCAACTTGTCAGGAATTATTATGTCTGCTGGTTTTACTTTCTTGCTGTTGGGTTTTGCACCATTTAAACGTGCAAGGAGAGGTTTGATTTACTCTTTCGTATTACTTGCGTTAATCTGTGTACCGCTTTCTTTTTCCTTTAAGCAAATTATGACAGAAGCAGAAATAACTAAAGCGCTGGAAGGGTATAAAATTGAAAATGTAACTATCAAAGATGTGAAAGTACGTCCTTCAAGCCCTGTAGTGGTATCGGTGAGGCTTGTGAGTTCATCAAGTCTTGATGATTCTAAAATAGGTCAAATTAAAACAAAAATAGAAAAACGACTCGACAGGGAAATTAAATTAGAAGTTATATCGGCAGTGGTTTTTTGACCTTTTCAAATAGAATCAACTACTTTCCCAAAAACTTCCTTGCTATCAATTCCTTCATAATCTCATTTGTTCCGGCATAAATTCTTTGCACGCGGGCATCGGCATAAGAACGTGCAACCTGGTATTCCCAGATATAACCGTATCCTCCGTGCAGTTGCAGGCATTCATCCGCTACTTTACATTGTAGATCGGTAGCGGCATATTTCGCCATAGAGGCTGATGCTGCATCCAGTTTACCTTCATTGTGCAATTCCACACAACGATCTGCAAATACTCGCTGTATTTGAGTTTCTGTGATAATTTCAGCCAATTTAAACCGGGTATTTTGAAATTTAGCTATCGGACTGCCAAAAGCCTCTCTTTCCTGAACATATTGAAGTGTCACATCAATGGTGTTTTCCGCAGCGGCCACAGCTCCCAATGCTACTACCAGCCGTTCCTGGGAAAGCTCCTGCATCAGGTATGCGAATCCCGAACCTTCTTGTCCCAGTAGGTTCTCTTTTGGGACTTTTACATCGTTAAAAAACAGTTCGCAAGTATCCTGTGCATGCAGACCTACTTTTTCAAAAGGCTCCCCTTTGGAAAAACCTTCACTATCAGCATCAATGACTAAAAGGCTTATGCCTTTTGCTCCTTTACTGGGGTCTGTTTTGACAGCCACCACAGCGATATCGCACAAATACCCATTGGTGATAAAAGTCTTAGATCCATTTACCAAATAATAGTCACCTTTGTCAACAGCAGTAGTTCTGATATTTTGTAAATCACTGCCCGCCCCAGGTTCTGTCATGGCAATTGCAGAAATCAATTCTCCGCTGACCATACCGGGAATGTATTTCTTTTTGGTAGTCTCGTTGGCATTGTGCAAAATATATGGGAATACAATATCCGAATGCAGGGGGTAGCCAACTGCCGGCCCTGCAAATCCCGTAAGCCCCAGCGCTTCTGTAAAAGCCGCATTGTAGCGAAAATCCGTAATGCCCAGACCTCCGTATTCCTCCGGAGCTTGCATGCAAAGGAATCCGGCCTCGCCCAGTTTTTTCCAGGATTCCCTGGAAACCATTTTATCCTTTTCCCATTGCTCGTGATAAGGCGCAATTTCCTTTTTAGCAAAATCCTTAACTGATTGTAAAAACATTTTGTGTTCTTCCTCATAAATATTTCTGGGCAACATAGGTTTTGTTTTATTTTGAGCAAAAATAAGCTTTTACTACTCTTGTTTGAAATTGGATTTTTAAATAAGTGTATTCGGAGTTTACCGAATTCATTTAATTACTTAAGCTGCAAAGGTATGCCCAAACAAAAAAAACCGGTACTGCAATAGTAACCGGTTTTATGTTTGTTGAATTTGTTAATTGTTATTTAGTACCTGCTTTTTTCAAAGTATCAACTGCAATAGGAGATGCAATGAATACGGATGAATAGGTACCCACTATGATTCCTATCAACAGTGCAAATGAGAAACCTCTTATCACTTCACCACCAAATATAAATAAAATAACGACTACAAATAATGTTGTGAGTGATGTGATCAATGTTCTGCTCAAAGTGTGGTCAATGGCCATGTTTGCAGTACCTGTAATGCCAGTAGTTGGATGCAAGTTGATATATTCCCTGATACGGTCAAATACAACTACTGTATCGTTAATAGAGTAACCGATAACTGTAAGCAATGCAGCTATAAATGCTTGATCTATTTCTAATGAGAATGGAAGAATGCCTCCAAAAATCGAAAAGATACTTAGCACAATAAGCATATCATGAACAACAGCTGCTAAAGCACCCAGACCAAATTGCCATTTTCTGAAACGCACCAGAATATAAAGGAATATTCCAATAAATGAGAATACAGCAGCAAAATAAGCGCCTTTCAAAATATCATCGGCAATAGTAGGGCCTACTTTAATAGAGCTCATTTTATGTTCTGCAAGAAAGGTTTCTTTATCAGGTTGTTCAACGAAAAATTCTTTCACACCGCTGTAAAGCAGTTCCTCTATTTCTCCATCAATTTCAATTCCATCTTCATTTATTCTATAGGCAGTAGTAATTTTCACCTGGTTATCAGCACCATAAGTTTTTACCTGCGGAGCAGCTTCAAATTCATCTTCCAGTGCTTTTGATATATCCACTGCTTTTACACTTTGATCAAAGCGAACTACATAAGAGCGCCCCCCCTGAAAATCTACACCCATTTGGAAGCCTTTTGTCATCATAGATACAAGACCAAGGATAATAACAATAGAACTCAAACCATATGCAATCTTTCTTTTGTCGAGTAGTTTCAAGTCCAGGTTTTTGAAAAAGCCTTCTGAAAACTTATTAAAGAATTTAATACCCTTTTCTCTATCTGTGAATTTATCGATAATAAGTCTGGAAACCAGGACTGCTGTAATCAATGAAGAGAAAATACCAATTACCAGTACAGTTGCAAAACCTTTCACAGGACCAAGCCCGAAAAACAGGAGTATAAATCCTGTGATAAGTGTAGTGACATTGGCATCTATAATTGCTGAATAGGAAGCGCTGTATCCGTCTGAGATAGCCAGGCGCAATCCTTTTCCTCTGATCAATTCTTCCCTTATTCTTTCAAAAATAATGACATTGGCATCTACAGCCATACCTATGGTCAATACTATACCTGCAATTCCCGGTAGGGTAAGTGATGCGCCAAATGAGGCGAGCACACCCATAATGAAAAAGAGGTTGAGTACAAGCACTACATTGGATACTATTCCGGCAGTGGAGTAGTAGGCAATCATAAATAAAAGCACCAGTACCAGTCCGATGGCCAGTGATAATGATCCTGCTCTGATCGATTCGGCACCAAGTGAAGGACCTACTATTTCTTCTTCTACAATTTTTGCGGGAGCCGGCAGCTTACCGGCTTTAATAATATTGGCCAGGTCTTTGGCTGTTTTAATGGTGAAATTTCCAGTAATTTGAGAACGACCACCACCAATTTCACCCTGCACAGTCGGAGCAGTATATACTACATCATCCAAAACAATTGCAATGCTGCTGCCAATGTTTTCCTTAGTAAGTTTTTTCCAGATTTTAGAACCTTCCGAGTTCATTACCATATCAATATCCGGACGGCCATTTTGATCGTAGTCTTGACGGGCATCTACAATCACATCTCCTTCCATTGGGGCTTTATCTTCACCTGGCCTGGTTTTAATGGCATAGAGTGCATAAATATTGTTGCTCACTGGTTGATGTCCCCAAAGGAATTTGATATTTCTAGGAAACAATGCCCTTACTTCTTCATAGGAGAGATACTCGATTACCTTATCTCTATCTTGTGCAAAAGCATATCCAACAACAGGGCCTTCCTGAAGTACTACTTGTCCATTCTCATCCTGCCCGGTAGCTGGCATTAAGATAGAACCATTGGAAAAAAGCGGGAATTTTTTGCGGGCTTCTTCAGCCGAAAGCAATTCATTGTCATCTGAAGTGTCTGCTTCACTTTCTTCACCCAGCAGGTCTAAAAGGTCATCTGAGTCTTCTTCGGCTGATAAAGTGTCTCCTTCTGCTGTTTCAGCTTCTTCTTCATCAGTACTTTCTGAATCGCCAAGCAAATCATTTAGAAGTGTATCGGTTTCTACTGAATCTTCTTTTTCGTTTAGGCCAAGGATATCGAGCAATACATCATTGCTTTCCATCAGCGGATTAAAAATATCCCTGTTGTCCCAGGTTTCCCAGAATTCTAATTTTGCAGTGGCCTGTAATAATTGTCGGGCTCTTTCGGGATTTTTAACACCAGGCAATTCTATAATAATCCTGCCCGAAGATTCCTGTAAAGAAATACTTGGTTGTGTAACACCAAACTGGTCAATTCTACTTCTAAGAATATTAAATGTTCTTCCAATAGCGCCTTGAGCTTCCTCAGAAATAACACTCAGTACTTCTTCGTTTGTAGAGTTAAATGTGATTACATCTTTGTATTCAGGAGTAGCAAAAATTCTTGCCAATTTACCTTCCGGAGCAACTTCTTTGTATGCTTTTCCAAATAAACTTACCAGGTTGTCCTGGGAGTTTTTTTGGCGCTCTACTGCCAATTCCAACGCTTTGTTAAAAGCAGGGTCTTCGCTTTCATTGGCCATTGCTCGAATGAGTTCTTCAAGGGAAATTTGTAAAACCACACTCATTCCACCTTGTAAATCAAGACCCAGGCTGAGTTGTCTTTCTTTTACATCCTGATAGCTGTATTCTGCAAAATACATATCAAGTACAATTTCGCTGGAGAGAGAGTCCAGCAGGCGCGCTTTGTTTTGAGTCCATTCCTTATTGATAGAATCAATAATTTCAGCACGATTTTCGGCATCTACTGGTACAAATTGCTCGATTTCCTGTCCATTGGTTGTTCTTTCCAATGCAATCTGTCCCATCTTATTTTCTTGACGAACAGACACATAGGTAAAAAGCAACTGATACAGACAAACAAGAATTAAAGCTGCAACGAAAAATTTAATCAGTCCTTTGGCTTGCATTACGTTATTTTAATCAATTAAAAATTGGTGGCAAATATAATTAATTATTTCATCAAAAATCAGATTATTTCCACAGTATAAAGTGATTAGTATTGTAGAAGGGATAATGACTTTTCCACAGTTTCCCGGATTCTATTTCAAAAGGATTTGTATTGTATTTCACAAAGGAAAAAATTGCTGTGAGAATTTGATTTTCTAATGGACAAAAAGCTATTTTAGAGATACTATTTTAAATGGACAGAAATGAGTGACATCAGTAACAGAAGGGCAGGTACGGAAAAGCAGGATAGCAAAGAGAAAAACCCTTTTAATATTCCGCTAGCTGAATTGTTTATGTATTTCGCACTGGCCGCAATCGGTCTTTTATTCACGGGGTTGATTATTGCCTATGTATATGCATCAGTTCAAATGGATTTGACCGAAATTCGGGTTCCTAATATTTTTCACGCCAATACAGTTATTATTTTATCGAGCAGTTTACTCTTGAAAGTAGGTGCTGCCTTTCTGCAAAAGGAAGAATATAAGGAATATGCTTTCAGTCTTTTTGCAACTTTTACTCTTGGAATAATTTTCATTTTCTTTCAAATAATAGGCTGGATGGAGTTGTTCCAAAGTGGTGTTACCATGCAGGAAAGTCCATCAGGGGCATATCTTTATCTTATTTCAGGCTTGCATTTGCTGCATATATTTGGAGGCTGTGTGCCACTTGCTATAATGGCCTTTAATGCCTACAGTGCAAATACGGATATTGTTAAAGAACTTATTTTTTCTACAAATCCTGATCGTTTTCACAAATTCAAGTTGCTTTCAATGTACTGGCATTTTATAGGCATACTTTGGCTGGGTATTTATTTCTTTTTTATTATTCTAAATATTACAGTTGCCTGATTAAGCCCTTTACAGGTTATTAAGTCATTTCGAATAGATAGAATACCTGAATATTCCTGAAAGCTTTTACCTTTGTTGCCGAACTCAGGTGATAATTTTTAAGTGGTTTTTCTTTTTATCAGGAATCAGGAACAGGTATAGAGGCAGGAATGACTTTGAATGAATAACTGGAGTGTTAGCTCAGTTGGTTTAGAGCATCGCCTTGACAGGGCGGGGGTCATTGGTTCGAATCCAATACACTCCACAAAAAAAGCAGTACGCATAATGCGGCCTAATAACCTTAGTTTGATAATTATTTAAGAGCTGAGCAATAAATAATTTCCGAACTCAGGTTAATAATCATCTTCATACTGCTTTAATCTGTTTTTAACAGTATCTAACTCATCTTGCAATGCATCTATTTTTTGCAAAAGGTTGAAAACAACATCAATGCCTTCCAGATTAATATCTAATTCATGATGCAGGCGAATCATCTTTTCCAGATCATTGATATAGTCCTGATGAATAAAATGACGTTGCTCTATTGTCCTTATTTCAATTAGATTCATTCTATTCAGTTGATCGAAAAAGGAAAATTCTATTTCGAAATGAGTACAGATTTTTTCAATTGGTATGAGTTTATTTTTTTCCATCTGTGCTTAATTTTTGAAGCTCTTCAAAAAGGGCTTTTTCCTTACTGCTAATATTTTTTGGGATTTTTATATTGTAAGTAATGTATAAATCACCAAACTGGCCTTCTTTTTTATAAACAGGGAATCCCTTACCGCTTAATTTGACTTTCGTACCGTTTTGTGTTTCGGGAGCCACTTTTAATTTTACTTTTCCATCAAAAGTATCTACTGTGATGTTACCGCCCAGAATAGCGGTAAATAAATCTAAATCTACTGTTTTGTATAAATTACTACCGTCTCTTTTGAAGGGGGTGTTATTGACTATGGAGAATTTAATGTATAAATCTCCATTCGGCCCTCCATTTACACCTTTCCCTCCTTTGCCAGTTATTTTAATTATTTGACCATCTTCAATTCCAGCGTGAATGGTCAGTCTGATTTTTTGGCCATTGATTGTCAGTAACTGTTTGTGGGTTTTATAGACATCTCTAAGATTCAGCTGAAGTTCTGCATTCAAATCCTGTCCTTTAAACTTAGTGCTTCTACGCCTTCCAGATGCTGCACCTGCATTGCCAAACATGGATTCAAAAAAATCTGAAAAATCACCGCCCTGAAAATCACCGCCTCCAGAAAAATCCTGATATCGCTGTTGACTCTGCCTTTGCCCAGAACCTTGTCCTTGATTGGCCTTTTCATATACATCAGCGTGTTTCCAATCTTTGCCGTATTTGTCGTATTTCTTGCGGTTTTCAGTATTTTTTAAAACCTCGTAGGCTTCATTTATTTTTTTAAATTTATCTTCTGCAGCCTTATCACCCGGATTTAGGTCGGGATGATATTTTCTGGCCAATTTTCGGAAGGCTTGTTTTATTTCCTTTTCATTCGCCTTTTTATCTATTCCCAGAATTTTATAGTAATCTATGAATTCCATTTAAGTGCATTAATTTAACTTTGTTAAAAATCCCCTGCCCAATAAAATTAGTATATCGTCAACAAAATTAACAAGGCAGCAGCATAGTTTTGCTTTTAAATTGATTCTTTGTTCGAAGTCTGTGGATTTTGCAGGATACTTTTTATGAAACCAGTAAACATTTTGAGTTAAAAAACATTTTTCATGAGTACCAAATTTAGAAAGGATTAAAATGTTCTGGAGCAAAAAGAAAAAAGAAACTAAAACGGCCATACAATGGCATTCGTTGACAGATATTGAACAAATAGATCAACTCATAAAGGAGAGTAAAACACAGTCTGTTTGTATTTTTAAACACAGCACTCGTTGCAGCTTATCTTCCACAGTGCTCAACAGACTAGAACGAAAGTGGGATGATAAGTTGAACGAAATCAATATGTATTATCTGGATTTGATTGCCCATAGGGATGTTTCCAATGCCGTAGCAGATAAAACAAGTATTGAACACCAATCACCACAGTTGATCTTACTTAAGGGTGGAAAAGTTGTTTATTCTGCATCTCACACTGCAATAGATGCAGAGAGTTTATTAAAGTTTGTATAATAATCGAATAAATGAAAAGCTGAGAGAGAATTATTTTATTAGAATCTACAATTAATTGGGAGTTGTTCATTTGATAATTAATGTCGCTCTTTCTACTTGAACACAAAATTGCAAGCAAAATTATTTAAATATGATGTATTAATATCTGCATTCTTAGGAAACATATCTTCGTTTAATACGCTTATGTAAGTACTACTCTTTCATTTATCTTCCTTCAGCATCTGAAAGAGATTTTATCAAAACATTAAATTACTATAAATTTTATATGATTATACTTTTATTTTTTGTAGCGCATTGGTATTTGTCGTTATTTTTTCAAACCCTGATTCACCACAGATATGCAGCGCACAACATGTTTACAATGAGCAAAGCCTGGGAGAAAGTATTTATGTTCCTCTCTTATATATTTCAGGGAAGCTCTTATTTGAGTCCCCGAGCCTATGGTATTTTGCACCGTATGCACCACGCCAATGCCGATACCGATAAAGATGTACATTCCCCCAAACACGTAATAGAAGAACAGAAGCCTATGGCAAAGTGGTTTGGCTTTGTTTGGATGATGGCAGAAACAGCAAGGATATACGATAGGATTGACAAAGGATTTGAAAAGTTCAAAGTGAATGTTGTTACCGAAAGGAATATTGTGGTACCTGAAACTTTTAAGAAAAACCTGCCCTACTATCCCAAGTTTGATTTGTGGGGACAGTCACTTCCATCCCGTTTGATTTGGGGCAGCTCGTATGTGTTGTTTTATATTTTCTTTGCACAATCCTGGGTGCTGTTTTTATTGCTGCCCATTCATTTTATGATGGGGCCGGTTCACGGATTGATCATCAATTGGTTTGCGCACCGAAAAGGATATAGAAATTACAAGACCAAGGACACTTCCGTAAATCTTCCCATTCCGATGTTAGGTGAAAATCTGCACAACAATCACCACGGAGAGCCTGCCAATGCCAACTTTGCACGCAAGGTATGGGAATTGGATTTGACTTATCAGACAATGCGCCTAATGCATTGGGCTGGAATTATCCAGTTGAAAAGAGCTGTTTAACCCGTAGCGAGGGCGCAACTGATAGGAGAGGGGTGTAGGTTTTAATGCTATCTCACGAACGTTTTTTGTTGCGTCTTTTTTGTTTGTAATACGCTTTGGAAGCTATGTAAATCACCTTTTCCACTTCTGCGTATAGCTTTCCTTCTTTGTCTTTCAGATCAACTTGCAGGGTATAGTCTTTTTCATTTTGTTCCGCAATTTCAGTTTTGATCTGTTCAATAAAAGCATCACTGATCTGAAATTCCGCATATAAAGTTTGGTTGCCTGGCCGTTTGAATCGAATACTGGCAGATTTGTCCCACACTACATAATCGTCTTTCAAAATATTGATGAGCTGCACCATAAAAATGCCATCTACGCAACTGTACATGTGTCCGCCATAAAGGGTGCCTACGTAGTTTTTGGTTTTGTAGTTGAGCGATAGTTTAATCTTTACATAATGAAGGTCATCATCAACCTCAATAAGCCGTCCTCCGGTGCTTCGGTACATAGGAGAGATATTGAACAGGAACTTAAAGGCATTTCCCCTGCCCATTATTTTTGTAAGAAAGGAAATGATTTTTTGCATAAGAGCTGTTAAGATACGGTATTTCCTCGCTTATGTTGACTACACCAATAAATTTAATTTTTAATCTAAAATCCATGTTTGTGAAAGCAATAAAGCTGTAATTCTCAATTTTTGTCTTTAAATTCAACATTATCCTTTTCACCAAATCATTTAAGCAATGTCTAAAAGTTATTTTACTACCGAATACAATGCTTTTCTCAAAGAACTGGCTGCCAACAACAACCGGGAGTGGTTTCATGAAAACAAAAAGCGCTATGAAAAATCTGTAAAGGAGCCCTTTAAAAAATTTGTGGAAGACTTGATCCTTCGCGTCAACAAGTTGGATCCCACTGTAAAAATCAAACCACAACAGGCCATCTTCAGAATTCACCGCGATATTCGCTTTAGCAAGGACAAAACACCCTACAAGACAAGCAATTCGGCTATTATAGCGAAAGACGGCAGAAAAGGTATGCACAACCCGGGCATGTATATTGAAGTAGGACCGGAGCATATCCGGGTTTACGGAGGATTGTATATGCCGGATAAAGACCTACTTTATGCCATTCGGAAGAAAATTGCCAATGAATTGACCCAATTTGAAAAAGTAATTAATGATCCTGGATTCAAAAGTGTGTTTGGAGGAATCAAAGGGGAGCAAAACAAACGCATTCCAAAGGAATTTCAAAAAACAGGTGAAAAGCAGCCGCTTATTTACAATAAAAGTTTTTACTATTTTTCAGAATTGTCCCCGGATGAAGTCCTAAACCCTGCTTTGACGGATGTAATAATGGAAAAACACAAAGCTGCTGAGCCGGTGCGAAAGTTTTTGCACAGTGTAGTTCAATGATTTATAAGCAGAATGCATTAACAAGTAGCGAGGGTGCTAATAATAGGGGGGTGGATTTAGCTCGAATTCTGAGGAAATAGTTCGTATTTATTTCTTTTTCGAATTCACCCTACCACAAACCTGTTTTTTTGATTTTTTTGAAAAAATGTTAAAAAATAATTGTGGGCTTTACCTTTATATTATTTAAATTTACGAAATTAACATTTCTAATAATGTTTCAGTTGTCGTCCTAGCGATATACTTTTTTAATAAAAAATAATACATCATGAAAAATCTTCACCTACTGCTCGTCTTTACCTTTTTGATTTTAAAATCTGCCTTTCCTCAAGTTTCAGGAGATAACCCAGTTTGCGCTGGCGATCAGGCAAATTATTCTGTCCCGATCGTTTCAGGAGCTACTTACGCTTGGAGCGTAACGGGTGGTTTTGTCAGTGGATCGCCCTATACTGATAATGTGGACATCCACTGGAATGGCGCAGGAACGGGAACCATAGTGGTGGAAGTAGTTCCCCCCAGTGGACCGCCAATTTTCCATACGCTCAATGTAAATATCAACCCAAGTCCAAGCCCTGTAATTGCAAGTGAGCCTTATCCTTCTTGTCCGCCCGATACCAGTAGGGGACAGGGCATAGGTTTCCCGGATGATGAGCTGATTGTATGCGAGAAAGTGTGCAAAGGTGCTACGGTGGAATATAGCGTGTCGCTTAGTACGGGAAGCACTTATGCTTGGTCTGCTATTGGGGAGAGCTCCATCAGTGGAGCCAGTACAAATAGCGTGAGCGTTACTTGGGACAATTCAGATTACGGCACTTTGTTTTTGGTAGAAACAAATTCTTTTGGCTGTACCGATTCCACCAAGCTTTGTATAGAAAAAGTTGATTTGCCAGTAGCTGCATTTAACAATCAAGCATCGGTATGTAAATTCAGCAATGTTTGGCTAGAGAACAATTCCACGGGTGCCACTTCCTATTTCTGGGATTTTGGCGATGGGAATACTTCCACTGCTTTTGAGCCCAATCACAATTACAGCAGTGGCGGAATATACACCATTACCTTAATTGCTGAAAATGAATGTTTTTGCACCGATACAATTCAAAATACAATTACTGTGGATTCCGTTGCAGGGCCTGAAATTTCTTGCCCATCCACCATTTGCGCCAACGATACTATGGAATATACTGCCAATGCAGATACTTCCTGTACTTTCAATTGGTTTGCCATTGGAGGTAATATTGTATCAGGACAAGGTGAGCCAAGTGTAAATATTGCATGGGGACCAGGGCAAATGGGCACCATTGGTTTGTATTTATCCGGTTGCACAGGAGTTTGTGTGGATACTACTTTTATCAATGTGCCAATAGTACCCGATGAAGGGACAATCAGTGGACCATCGGAAGTTTGTCCGGGCGATTGTGCATTTTATACCCTGCCTCATTTTAGCGGTGCAACTTATAGTTGGAGTTTAAATGGCGGTTGCGGGGAATTGCAGGATACGACCTCTTGCAATAAAGTCAAAATTTGCTGGTCGGAATTTGCCTCTGCTTGTACCGATACCTTGAATGTGAGCTACTATGATTCATTCTTGAATTGCGGTGGATCTGCTCAATACATTATTGACCTAAGACCAAAATTCCAGATTTTCGGAATGAATACGGCTTGTTCCAATGCCTCATCAGGTTTTAGTACTTCCATTAGTTGTAATTGGACGGTTTCACCTTCCGGACCAATTTTAAGTGGTAGCCCAAGCAATTTTGTGAATATCGATTGGGTTGGAAATACGGGTACTTATGTAGTTACTGCGCTACCTGTTGACCCTACAGAAACCTGCCAGGATTCTGCCAGATATGTAGTGGATGTAATTGATCCACCGGCAGATCCGCAAATAGTAGGGGATACCATAATTTGCCCTAATTCTACCACTGCATATTGTGCGCCAGGAAGTAGTCTCAATGTCAATTGGATCATTACCGGAGGATCTCCGGCTACTGCTACCAACAATTGCGTAACGGTCAACTGGGATGCCATCGGGCCTTATTTGGTTCAGGCCTATGAATCTTCTGCTGAATTTCCGTATTGCGATTCTGATACGAGCACTTTAAATATTTCTGCCGGAAGCGGAACGACACCTGTTATCAATGGACCAAGTGTTTCTTGTGCCAATGCTACGGATGTTTTTTCCACACCAACGACATATCCTTCTGGTGCCATTTTTACCTGGACCGTAAACTCAAATATTGACGGAACAGTGCTTTCACAGGGAAGCCCAAGTACAAGCGTAGAATGGGGCAATAATGCGCCCGGAAATGTTTGGGTGGCATTGTTCGTAGAAGTTTGTGGCGAGGTGTATGCAGACTCTGTTAATGTTACTTTAAAGAAAATTCCAGAACCAGTTGTTTCCCAATTGGCTCCATTGTGCGAAAATGGCTCAACTGATTTGAGCGCTGGCGGAGGTGCATTTGTGAGCTATAATTGGAGCGGTCCTTCGGGATATACTTCTACTTCAAATCCTACGAATATTTCTGAAGATGGCCTCTATCAAGTTACTGTAACGGATGCGGATGGATGTACAGGGATTGGTCAAATAAATGTGAGCTATGTTTCACCGCCCAATGCCAGCATCAGCTCACCAGATTTGCTGAGATATTGCACGGGAAGCACTTATACGGTAAATATTTGCGCTTTGGGCAATCCGGATTATACTTATGTGTGGTCCAATGCCGCTACAACCCAATGCATTACAACAAGCAGCCCCGGAACATTTAATGTAACGGTAACGGACATTTCCAATGGCTGTACCGCTGTTTCGGATCCATTGAGTGTTGTGGAAAACAATTGTACGCCAGATACCTGTACACCTGATGGTTTTATCGATTTCTCATACACGGATTGCAATCCTGTGATTTTTACCAATAGTTCGGTAAATGCCAGCAATTACGTATGGCTTTTTGGAGATGGAAACTCCTCAACACTTACCAATCCCACGCATACCTACGATGATGCCGGATTTTATTTGGTGGAATTGAGTGGCGATATTCCAAATATTGCAGGCAATAAAACATGTAGGGTTGTTGATACCATGCTGGTAGAAATTCCCTTATATGCTAATTTTGATTTGGAATCGGGTTGTAATGGAGATGCAGTATGCTTTACGGATAAAAGTGCTACAACGGCAGGAAGTTCTATTGTCAATTGGGATTGGGATTTTGGAGATGGAAATTTTTCAACACTTCAAAATCCTTGTCATACCTATGCTTCTCCCGGAACTTATTATGTGGAATTGACCATTTCCAATGCCGCATGTATTGTAACACATAGGGATACAGTAGAAATTGACCCATCACCTTCGGCAGCCTTTACCTTTCCTAGCCCTAGCTGTGTGGCAACGCCCGTTCCATTTACGGATGCTTCTACTGGAGCAGTTAATTATTGGTCTTGGGAATTTGGCAATGGTGCTACTTCCCTCAATCAAAATCCTACTGTTGCCTATTTTGCAGCAGGAGATTACACGGTAGATTTATTTGTATCCGATATTTACGGCTGTGTTGACTCCATTAGCGATACGGTAGAAATTGTAAGCCCTGTGAATTACGGTGATATTTCGGCTTATCCCGATACCATTGTTTGCCAAGGCGAAGATGTTGTATTGGTAGCTCCTGCCTGTGCTTCCTGCGATTATCTGTGGAGCAATGGCTCTACCAATGATTCCATAACGGTAAATAGTACCGGAATTTATACTTTGGAAATGGATGATGGAAGCGGTTGTACTTACAGCACTTTTATCAGAATAATTGTAAATACTGCACCTGCAGCCGTGATTAATAATAGTGGTTCCAATACCATTTGCTTGGGGCAGGCTTATTCCTTGAATGGAAATTTCAATAGCAATTGGAGTTACCAGTGGTTTACGGACGATGGCACCAACAATGGCAGTACCAATAGCTCCATTTTCTTTATGCCATCATCTCCCGGAATATTTACTTACGAATTGGTTGTAACGGACAATGATTTGGGTTGCTCTGATACTTCTATGCCTTTTATTATGGAGGCATTGGACAATCCAGCGGATCCAACTATTACGCCTGTTGGGGCAAGTGTGGTTTGCTATGGAGAAACAATTACATTGGTGGGCGATCATCCAGATGCATCCGTGAATTTACAGTGGAGTACAGGTGCAATTTCAGATACTATTTCGGTTACGGAAAATGGCTGTTATCAATTGATTGCAACGGATACCAATGGCTGTAGCAGCAGCACAACATATTGCGCTACTATCAACCCACTTCCCGAGCTGTGTTCCTATTATGTAGGATGCTTTGATACTTGCGCGCCATATACCATTATCGGTCCAGTAGGTGGCACCTCTTATCAGTGGATGTTGAATGGAAGTCCTATTTCTGGAGCCAACTCTAAAGATTATACCGCAAATTTGAGTGGTTTATATGCATTGGAAGTAACGAATAGTTTTGGTTGTACCGATACTACAGGGGAATTGGAATTGAACCTGGAAGATTGTGGCCCTCAGGATTCTTTGTGCGCTGAATTTATCATTGATACTATTTTCTGCAATAGTGATGGAAATTATGAAATGCAATATTATGTGATCAATAATAGCTCAGATACCGTTGACAGGGTTAATCTCGGGGTATTGAGCCCGCATTTGGGATTATTGTTTGGCCCTTCTGTAGTGGGAGAGGAAATACTTCCAGGGGATAGTTCTACTTCTCTTTCTACCACTATTTACAATGGAAGTGCAGGTGACACGATCTGTTTCAGAACACATTTGGAAGGATTGGATTCCTTGGGCGATTATACCCTGTGCTGTTTTTCAGAACCCGCCTGTGTAGTATTGCCACCTTGTGATACCTCTTGTTGCAGATTTGAATTTATTAGTGATACAATATGGTGCGAACAGACCTCAGCAGGACCTAAATATTATTTTGATTTATTGATAGATGGATGTGGCAGTTTGAATATTAGCAGCGGCAATACCGGAATTTTAAACGTAAACAATCCTTACACTTTAATAAATGGATTGAATACCGTGAGCGGCAGCTATATTGGAAGCAGTCAGGATGAGGAGCTCTGCCTTACATTTACGGTAGATGAAAACCAAGTGGTTTGTAAGGATACTACCATTTGTTTCCCTATTCACTGCAAGGAACATCCTTTGCCTTGCGAATGGACCTTTAAGCCAAATGTTTGTGAAGGGGAAGTCGCATTGTTCAATTATGCTGGAGTTACGACCGGGTTGTTTATAAATTGGAGTTTCCCTAGTGGCAGTCCTTCTTCTGCTACAGGTCCAGGAATGCATAGCATAACTTATAATACGCCAGGCACATACCCTGTTATTATGACTTTAACCACCAGCGATGGAAATGCAACGGAATGCATAGATTCAATAAATGTAGTGGAAAGACCAAATGCAAGTATCAGCATTTCTGGTTCTACAATGTTGGCTGCACCTGCCGGAATGAGTTACCAATGGTATGAGCAGAGCCCATGGAATTTGATTTTTGGCGCAAACAACCAATATTTCAGCACTCCTAAAACAGGCAGGTATTGTGTGGTTGTTACTGACCAATATAATTGCAGTGATACCGCTTGTACAGAATACATTCATGTAGGAATCGGGGAACTGTCTAATGAAGGCAATTGGGAAATCTATCCCAATCCCAACCAGGGAAGTTTTAACCTTGAACTACAGGCCGAGACAAGTGGCGTAGTTCAGTTTAAGATTACCAATATTTTGGGTGAAGTAATTGATCACAGACAATTGAGCGTTAGTTCTGGCACTCAAAGTTTCTTTATCAATAACTCAGGATTATCTACGGGCATTTACTTTGTGGAATTACAAACCGAACAAGGCAGTTCCGTGAAGCGTATGTTGATAGATTAATAGAGAGGTGTTTCGCCAAAGGGAAAAGCCAAAATACACCTGTCAAATCCTTCAAGGTTTTCAAAGCCTTGAAGGATTGTCAGTAGCCAATCAACCAAAGTCATCGTATGACTGAGAGGCAATATGGGATAATCTTTCTCTTTTGTAAATTAGACCCAAACTTATTTGTTTATGAAAAAACCGGAATTTTTAGATCGTCCACATAATCCGAGACACATTCCAGGCATTTTTAACTATTGCGATCGATGGTGCGAGCGCTGTCCCTTTACTGCTCGTTGTTTGAATTATGAGATGTCTGAAGAAATTCTATCCAAAAATGCTGGCAGCGATGAAAAACAAATGTTTTGGGAGAGTGTGCAGGAAAGTTTTCGTCAAACCAGGGAAATGATAGAATACATTGCCTACGAACAAGGGATTGATCTGGATAAAATAGAACCGGATCCGGAATTTGAACAAAAAGAAAAAGAAAGCAAGGAAAAAGCAGAAGATCATGAATTGTCAAGAACTTCTATGCAATACACCAAGAAGGTTCATAAATGGTTTATTGCTGCTGAACCAGTTTTATTAGAATTGGAACAGGAGCTCAACAATAATTTAAAACTTGGAATCAAAACATCAGAAACACAAGGTGCGGCTATAATGATAGAAGACGCGATATCCGTAATCAGGTGGTATCAGCACTTGATCTATACCAAGTTGATGCGCGCTTTGACCAGCCATGATGATTTATTTGAGGACATGGATTTGGGAGATGAATTTCCGAGCGATGCGGATGGCTCGGCAAAAGTGGCTTTGTTGGCAATAGATCGTTCGATTGCTGCATGGGGAAAACTCTACGAGCAAATGCCCACACAGGCTGATGAGATTCTTGATTTTTTGGTGTTGCTGGAGCAACTCAGGCGTAATGCTGAAAAATGTTTCCCAAAAGCAAGGGCTTTTATAAGACCAGGATTTGATACTGGGCATAGACCATGAGTGGTTTGGGTTTTGCGATGTTTTTTAGAGAGGCGCAAGCAGGCTATACTCTTTGGCTAGAATTCAGCTAGCAATGCGCTAGTTTTAACCAGCAGCATTACCCGTTATTGTCCTGTAATTTAAGTTTTCTGTATTCAGATATCCGGTTGAATCTCCTTTAATAATGTAAAGGGAATTATAATTTCTGAATTTTATATCTGGCATTTCGACTAGCTTGCCCCGTAATGTAGGTCGGGACACTCAGGGGCCTCGCTTTCATAATGAAATTTGAAAACGCACAAGATGGCTGGGGCTGGACTAAAATGATGATCAGCTTTTTTTAAGCCATTTATAAGTTTCAGATTATGACAGAGACTATTCATAAAGTTTTTTTTCAAAAATAATTTATCTATTGATTTGAGTTTTGTTTCGTATATTGGACTCTCCCTAAGAAGTATTTATTCCCTATTAGTTAAGTAGGGTCTAAGCCAACTCTTTAATGGCCTATTTGATTTTTAGGCGTCTAACTATTGTAACCACATATTAAAATGAAATACCAAAAACACCCATTTTTATTGATTTTTGCCTTTCTAGCGGTGTTATCAGTAAACGCTCAACAGCTTAGTAACGAAAAAGTAAAAAGTCAAATTGAAACTTACAAAAATGATATCCGTGGGCCATACAAAAGCATTCAATGGTTTTGTGATGATGGTAGTATCCGTCCACCTAAAGATCCATGTCCCAAAGATATTGGGGGCATCCAACACGCCACTTATAAAGATGAAGTCATTGCTCTTGGAAAAAGCGATCATATATTTTTAGGACAGATATTGGCTTATACTGATAAGACTGAGTTTTGGGATGAAGTGCATAACCATTCTCGCTTAAAACAATACCAACTTGGTAAATATCTAGCCCGTATTGACGAGGGTTGGGTAAATAGAAAAGGACAGTATTACCGTGGTGCCATACAAGTAGAAGATGAAGAAAAATGGGGTGTTGATTTTTACAAATGGCTATTGACCAAAGATGATGTATTGGTCAAAAACTATTACCTTATTTTGCAATCTCTAAAGGATATCCCTCATAAAGGCGATGACGATGTCTCTCAATTGATGCGCGCACAGTCTAAAGTTATTTCTGATCAATATTCAAAATTTATGGACCTGCGTGTAAAAATACATAGCAATCCTGAGCCTCTGGATATTGAAAAAGTAGTGGAATTTAAAAACAAAAATTCATCATTGCTAACTTCTGATCTGCTTAAAAAGTTAGAGGAGCTCTTAGTGACCATGCAGAAGTTCCATAAACCTGCAAGCCTTTCCGCTATTTCAACACAGGTGAATTCCCTTAAAAGTGAAAGTGCTTTAAAAACAAAGTTGCAAAATTTTATCCAAGCCAATAGCACTACCGTAAATCCTTCGCTATTCACTAAAGAAACGGCTAAAATGCTTCTAAACATAAGAAAAAATATCACCAAAGAAAAAGGGGGCGCTCAGCGTCTTCAACTTTTAGATATTGCGAATAAACTTGAAACTATTGTCTTTAAAAAGTCAGCAGAGTGGGATCCTGTAACCCTTGGAGAGCAACAGGAAAAAGTATATGCCTTAGCCATGGCTATAGCTGGAACAGGAGCGATAGAACTTTGGGAGTGGGAAAGCGTACAGGCTACACTTCAACCCGTTGCTGGAAAGAGTATAAGTTTGGGCAATTTAATCAAGATGCATGAAACTGCTCGTGGTGTGGTAGAATGGAGCTCGGCAATGGTAAAGGCAAATTATCAAGATGTGGTCAACACATATACTGCTTTTGAGCCAAAAGCCTATAGTTTTATTGATGACCGCATTCGTTCCTCTGTTGCCTTACAATTGGGAAAAACTGTGGGAGATTTAGGGGATTTCATTGCTCAAGAATCTTCGTTGTCTAATAAAGTCATGAATCTCAAAAACCAGAGTAGCGTCCGTGGTTTAAATCCAGGTTATGCATTTGGGGAACTGGTCGTGATAAACGGTAACCCTGATGATATTGAAGTCTCAAGTGATAAGATATATATATTTGAACGTGCTCCTGCCGACTTAAAACCGATAGCAGGAATAGCTACTGTTGCTGAAGGGAACTTGGTTTCTCATGTTCAATTGTTAGCAAGAAATTTAGGTGTTCCAAATGCAGCCTTGTCCGATGAAAATCTGCAAGATTTAATGCCATTTCACGGTGAAAAAGTGTTTTATGCGGTTTCCAATAAAGGGACAGTAATTTTAAAAGAGGCGGCTAAAATGACGGCAGAAGAAAAAGTGCTGTTTACTAAAAAGGTCCGTAAGGAAGATAGAATTGCTGTACCCGTTGAAGAGATTCGCTTAGGCCAAACATCTATATTAAATCTACGTGAGGTTGATGCGAGTAACTCCGGCAAACTGTGCGGTCCTAAGGCTGCTAATCTTGGTCAACTCAAGTCTATGTTTCCCGAACAAGTTGTAGAAGGGTTTGTCATTCCTTTTGGGATTTTCAAAAAACACATGGATCAGCAAATGCCAAATCAAGGCAAAAGTTACTGGGAGTTTTTAAACGCAATGTTTACAGAAGCCGATGCCAAAAGAGAACAAGGAATTTCTAAAGTTGAGGTAGAGAATTTTCAATTAAGACAATTGGAAATTTTAAGGGCTGCGATAAAAATAATGCCCTTAAAGTCTGAGTTTTTAGCTGAAATTTCATCATCATTTCAAACTATTTTTGAAAAACCTATAGGCAGTGTCCCCGTGTTTTTAAGGAGTGACACTAACATGGAAGACTTGAAGGATTTTTCAGGTGCAGGCCTTAACTTAACTATTTTTAATGCTGTAGAAAAGCAGAAAATAATACAAGGCATTAAAGATGTATGGGCATCACCTTATACAGAACGCAGCTTTAAGTGGAGACAAAAATATTTATTAAATCCAGAGAATGTATTTCCCTCGATCCTGGTCATTCCTTCGGTAGATGTAGATTACTCCGGAGTTTTGGTTACAAAAGGTATTTCTTCAGGAGATGAAAATGATTTAACCCTTGCCTTTAGTCGTGGTGCTGGTGGCGCAGTAGATGGGCAATTTGCTGAAACATACAACATTACTTCAGAAGGAAAAGTAAAATTGTTATCTCCGGCAAGAGAAGCTTATTATACAATCCTACCTGTTACAGGTGGCACAGGAAAACAAGTAACGACCTTTGAAAACCCCATTTTAAATGCGCAGAACATTGCAGAAATAAACGAATTGGCAAGCACCATCAGAAAAACTTTAGCCAAAAAAACAAATTCAGATTATAAAGGAGCTTATGACGTAGAGCTTGGGTTTAAGGATAATAAGCTATGGTTGTTTCAGGTTAGACCTTTTGTTGAAAATAAAAATGCCTTAGGTTCAGAGTATCTTCAATCAATCACACCTGACGTAAATACACAAAAACAAATTTTATTAAGCAAACCCTTATAGCCCCATGATCAAAACACTTAAAATAAGTCTTTTGGCTTTTGCCTGTATGGCTTTTATTGTACCTGCAAATTATACGGATTATCCAATTGATGGCTACCAATACTCAGGTATAAAACGCTTGAGAGGCTTAGAATTGTCACTTTCAGGCGATTTACCCGCTATTAAACTACCAGCAGGAGCCTACAAAAGCATAAATGATATTAAACTTAACTTGCTCTCGCGAAAGCAAAATACGCCAAAGGAGATTTTGGTTCAAGATGCATTGCTTCAAAAAAAGATAGACGCTTTATTTCCTAGGTTAGATAAAAGCTACTCTGTAACTGTTCTTGATATTTCAAAACCAGATAGTTTGAGGTATGCACAACAAAATGAAACTCGTGGTTACCAGCCAGGAAGTGTGGGTAAGCTAATAGTGGTTACTGCACTATTCGATCAGCTAGCTAAAATTTATCCTGATGATTACAACAAGCGTGTTGAACTCTTAAAAAACAAAATGGTAAAAGGAGGGAATTGGGTGCTAACTGATGAACATACCATTCCGGTGTTTAATATAGAAACCAATAAATTGGTAAAGCGCCAAGCACAGGCAAGCGATGTATTTTCTTTGTTTGAATGGGCAGATCATGCCTTGTCTGTCAGCAATAATGGTGCAGCGAGTGTTGTGTGGCGAGAGGCCTTACTCATGTGTGCTTTTGGAGATAAGTACCCAACGATGACCCAAGAAGATGCCGATGCTTATTTTAAAGAAGGGCCTAAAAATAGTATCACAGACCTAGCTGTTTCCATAGTTAACGATCCTTTACGACAATTGGGTATTACAGAAGATGAATGGCGTTTAGGAACTTTTTTTACCAGAGGTGTAAATCCTTATGTGGGTAGTAAAGGTGGGAGTATTGGCTCGCCACTAGGACTCATGAAATGGATGCTACAACTTGAACAAGGTAATATTGTAGATGAAAAATCAAGCTTAGAAATCAAGCGATTAATGTACATGACCGATCGAAGAATTCGCTATGCACAAGCACCTGAATTGAGGGATGCCGCTGTCTATTTTAAATCTGGAAGTTTGTATAAATGCGATATAAGCAAAGGCGAAGAATGCGGTAAATACAAAGGTAATGTGTTTAACTATATGAATTCAGTAGCCATTGTAGAACATACGGATGGTTCAAAATATATGGTATGTGTTATGACCAACGTATTGAACAAGAACTCTGCAAGTGATCACTTAATGCTTGCCAGTAAGATCGATAAGGCTGTTAGGGGGTAATTATTATTTCAAATATGTAGGAGATGTTTGATGCCTCACTTTTTTAAGCTGATTTTGAAATAGACTGCATAGCCTTTACTGCAAAATCTCTTATTCCTTCATCTTTATGATGTAGAAAGGGAACAACAAGGCTAGTATATTTTGGGTCTCCCATTTTATTAATGAGGTAAAGGACAGCTAATTTTAGACGTCCATCTTTCCCATTGAGGATATTTTGAAAACATTCAAATTCAGTTGTTTTGTTTTTGCTTATCGCTTCTATTACCTCAACTGAAGTAATATCTAGTATGCTGGCTTCAACTATAGGGATAAGCGCATTTTTTAAATCTGGATTAAGCAAAATATCTAAAAACTCAATAGCATTTGTTCTCTTTTCTTGCTCTTCACTAAGAATGCCTTGGTAGGCCATGCGCACATCTTTTTGAGAGTAGCGCAATTCCAACAGTTTAAAAATGCGTTGTAATCCATTTTCTAATCTCCTTTCCAGCAATTCCATTAAGCTTTCTCTTGCTTTCATTTCTTCATCTGGCAAATTCATTTTTAGCCGCTTACGCCTTAAATAATGAACAATGATTTGGGTATGCATTGCATTAATTGTGTTGTCATAAAGCTTGCATTCTTCAAGAATAAGCTTGGCCACTTGTCTTTCGTTAAATTCTAAACTTTTATTTTTTTCTTTTAGAATACAAAGTTGAGTCACACACTCCAAACGAACGGATAAGTCTACAGCATGCTTAAAGCTTTCAAAAATGATTTCCACAGCTGCTTGGGTGTTAAAAGCAGCCATAGTTTTGGGAATAAACTTCTTGACAGACTCCTGAATTTCGTCAGCCATAAGTTTTTTGAAAAGTACATTAAGCATAGCTTTCCCATAATTTGTAAGTGCCTTTATCGCTATTTCCCTTTGGCTTTTAATGACTAACTTTTCCAATAAAGGATTAACAAATAAGTCATTGAGCGTATTTCCAGCAGCTATGATAGCTTGTTGTTGTAATACATCATTTTCTTTACTATTTAAAGCATCAAGAATAGTATCGTAACCTTTTTTATAGTCAGCATCACCTATAATTTGTAAAAGTTCAATTTGTTCTTTGAGTTGAAGTTCTTCTGGCAGTAAGGCGATTTCTAATTTCTTTTTTTCAATACGGTCAAATAGGTTGTACTTTTCTTTGAGTACAATATTATCCTGAGATTCTTTGGCTAAACATAAAAGTGCAGCGCCTGAAATATATTCATCAGGATGATCTAAATAGCTATCAAATACAATACTTTCGTCTGTGTTTGAGTGTAAAAGTAAATACTCTAGCGTTGCCATAACAAGTTCATCATCTTTTGTGTTTAAAAAGGATATCACTTCCGTATAGATGCTATCTGCATTTAAGAAATATAGATTACGTAAGGCTTCAGCCTTGATTTTATGCGAAGGATGGCTTAAGAGTTCAGAAATTGGTCCAACTAAACGCTTATCATTTACCTCCTGTGCTTTACTTAACATATATAGTATTTCTCGATCTTGACCATTTTCAAAAACATTCCGCATTCCCTCTATAAAAGACTCCTTGGGTGTTTCTGTTTTTCTCTTTTTTATAGGAACAGGTACAATAACTTCAAGATTTTTTCTAAAGGAAAGAAAGTATTCTTTACGTACTTTGAAAACAAAATATGCCCATGTGAAGGTGAGTATTACAATAAGCACCATGATGTATGAAGGGGGCACATCCAGGCCTTTTATTAAAAAGATAAGAATACAACCTGCAATTCCCGTTGCAATACTATCAACTACAACATCAATAAAAGATTTTGTTTTCTTTTTAAGTTGTAAAGGCAATGGCAATGCAATCAATTCAATGGCAGATTTATTTACAGATTGTTTTAAACTAGCATCTGTGGCTTTGAGGAGTATGACTACCCAAAGTTCCGGAAAGACTAAAAATAACAAGCCCCCTAAAAATATCAAAACGGGTAATAATATTAATGAAAAGCCAACACCCCAAACACCAACAATTCTTCGGGTTAGGAAAAGTTGAAGCAACAAAGAAGCTACGTTAAATGAAGACAACCAGAACCCAAAGAAAGAAGTTAACTCATCACTATCTGTGTAGTGTTGTGCTGCGATATAGCTAAATTCGTAATCTACTAACTTCGCTGTAATTACACCAACTCCAATAATAATTGCAAGATAAGTGAGGTGCTTTGAGCCTTTAATGAGTTTAAAAGGATTTTCATTTGAAGTGGCAGTTCTTTTTTTCTTTTTAAAAGTATTAAGAGCACTTACTTTTATTTTCCAAATCTTAGAGAGTAATGGGAAACAGGGGGCTAAAAAGAAAGCTGCAACAAATACAAGATTTTCATTGCCTATAAAGGGTGCTAAAATAGTGGTGAGATAGCCTCCAAAAATACCACCTGTAATGGCGCCAGCACCAATAAAACCGAATAACCGCTTGGCTTCTCTTACATTAAAAGCGAGATTTGCTAACACCCAAAATTGTGATGTAGCCAAAACTGCATATATAGCGACACCTGTATAAAACATGTATAAAATCCATCCTTTGATGAGACCTAAATGCAATAATGCTCCTAAAATAATTAGGGATACAATACTAAAAACAATGGTAAATCGAATAATATGTAATAACGAAAATTGCTCAGTGGATCGTGAATAAAAGTAAGAGCTTATGACAGCAGTAATGGCTACTAATAAAAATCCAAAAGGAAGATTTTCTGCACCTAACTCAGAAATAAATATTGAATTAACTAAAGGTTTGATGATCAGTAGAGTGGCAATGATAAAAAAAACATATCCCTGCATCAGTAAGGCTACTTTCAACTCTCCATCCCTAATGTCGAATAATTTCTTTATGAAGGTTTGTACCATGCAGTTTTAAGGGTTCTAAATATTTTATTTCTTGTACTTTAAAGGAGGCCTAAGCACTAATAACCTTAGGCCTCTGTAAAATGACACAAATCACTTCTTTAAAGCCCTTTCTACAGGCATGACTAAGTCTCTTATAATTTGTTCTCCACTACTGTCATCTACAAGTGCTACTAAAATGTATCTTCTGTTTGGATCTTTTCCCCAAACCAATACAGAATCTGAATGATAGGTTTTCCATGAACCGGATTTGCGAAACAACCGCGCATCAGGTGCAATTATGTCTAATGTATTTACAAATTTATGATGCAAAGCAGGATCCTCCATTATCTCAAGCATTTGTTCAGATCGTTCTTGATTTACTAATTTCCCCTGAGCCAACAGATAATAAAACCGACATACTTGAGTGACTGTAGCAGCATGACTTAAATTTCTGATCGGCTCACGATTTGTCGCTCCGCCACCTCCGTAACGTTTGCCAACCCATAAACCTCCGCCAAATTCTACATCGTACAAACAGTATCTATCACAGGTTAAAATCGATTCTATTTTTTGAAAGCCCACTCTGTCTATCATACGTGTTGTTGCTGCGTTGTTAGATTTACTGATCATTATTTTCATATCTGCTTTTACTTCTGCAGTTTCCTCAAGTTCACCGTTTTCAATAGCATCAGTAGCAGCTAAGAGTACTGCAATTTTAGGCAAACTGGCAGCATACATCATGTGATTGCCGTTTATATGAGCAAATCGAATGTTGTTTACATCAGTCAAATCGACAATACCAATAGCCATTTTTTTATTGGCTACCAGGCTTTTCCATTTAGAAACTTTATTAATTTCATCTTCCAGTCTTTTTTGAAGTTTCGGGTCACTAAGCTCTGGCAATAACATAGAATCATTTGGAATCCGAATGGGCAATCCTGTGGCTTGTATGGGAGACAATGATTCTGTATCGACATAAGTAATTTCTTTTTCTTGTCCCCGACAAGAAAAAGAAACAAATATACATGCATATAAAGCAACTTTAAAAAAACAGATATCCTTCATTTGCGCCTTAATATATTTTAACTTTAAAACACATGAATAACAATACCTTATCAAACCTAAACAATTTATAGACGTATTGTGAGCCTATTTATAACATACCTCATAATTGGTCACTTGAAAAACAACTAATTTCCCAAGATCTGCAAAGTTTGAAGGATATAGAATTCCCTTCTCTAGTTTTTAAAAGGATTCTGACTAACGTCAAATTTATCAATTTGTTTTTTAATTCGCTTGACTAAGCCCAGCTTTCTTTTTTGGTCAAGAAAAAGGTATTCGCGTGGAGGTTGATAGGCTATTTTTTTGGTGATCATATTCCATATTATTAACTTAACGGTAATATACCGATATAATTAGATAAATTTTCCGTATCTTAGGGCGATGGAAAAGACAGATTTCAGGAAACTAAGCAGCGAGCAGCGTTTCGCCTTCCGGCTGCGCGCGGTCAAGTTGTTGCAAGAGGGCAAAAAACAAAAGGAAGTGGCGAAAACCTTCGGTGTCAGGGAGAATACCGTAAGCGACTGGAAGAAGGCCTATAGGGCAGGGGGCGAAAAAGGGCTGTGGGACAACGCCCGTGGCGCAAAGTCCGAGAACATGAAGCTGCTGGACAAAGAACAGGAAAAACAGGTCCAGCGGATGATACTGGACACCATGCCGGACCAACTGAAGCTGCCCTACGCCCTGTGGACAAGGGGGGCCGTAAAGGAGCTGGTGGAGCTCAAGCTGGGGGTAACCCTTGCCGTGAACACGGTGGGCGACTACCTCAGGTCATGGGGGTACACTCCCCAGAAGCCAAAGAAGAAGGCCTACGAGCAATGCCCGGAAAAGGTGCGCAAATGGCTTGACGAGGAATACCCCGCCATCAGGGAGCGCGCAACCGAGGAAGATGCCGAGATACACTGGGGCGATGAAACGGGCGTGCAGAACAACTGCCAGCATGGGCGCTCCTATGCGCCACGGGGCAGGACGCCCGTGAAGAAAAGTATGTCAAAGCGCTTCTCGGTAAACATGATATCCACCGTGACCAACCGGGGAAAGGTAGAGTTCATGATCTACTCGGGCAGCATGCACTCAGACAGGCTGATCGAGTTCATGCGACAGTTGATCAAGGGCAAGGGGAAAAAGACCTTCCTCATACTGGACAACCTGCGGGTACACCACAGCAAAAAGGTAAAGCAATGGCTCGGGGAAAACCGCAAGGCCATAGAGGTATTCTACCTGCCATCCTACTCCCCGGAGAAAAACCCCGATGAGTACCTGAACTGCGACCTGAAGTACGGCATGTCGGAAAAGCCCTCGCCAAGGAGCCAGGATCAGCTCAGGGACAACGTGGAAGGACACATGAACATGCTTAAATACAATAACGGCAGGGTAAGGAAATATTTTCAGCACGAGGAAATAAGCTATGCCGCATGAAAATATCGGTCAAATACCGTCAGGTTAATAGTAGCTCTTAGCGATTCATTTTGTACCATTGATTGAAAAGCTTCAAGAGATGTATAGTGATATAGCTGTGCTTCTTTTTTATATTCTTCACTTTTAGTTAGTATTTTATATGTATTTTCTGAAAATTCTTTAATTCCTGAAATGAAAGTGTCAAAAACAAAATTATCCATCTTACTTTTTTGAGTATTTAGTATTACCAAGAACTCACAAGATAAACTTTTATCAAAAATACATTTTGAGATAGAGCTCTAAATGCCAATAAAAAAGCCGGCTAAAAACCGGCTTTCTGATTTAAAAACTATTTCTTATCAAAATCCCTCAAAGTCCCTTTAATAATTTCCAAGCAATCCATCAATTGCTCTTCAGTAATAATTAAAGGCGGAGTAAAGCGGATTTTATTGCCTTGGGTGGGCTTGGCCAATAATCCCCTGTTTTTCAGCTCCATGCAAATGTCCCATGCAGTATTGCTTTTTTCCTTATCATTAATCACAATTGCATTCAGCAGTCCTTTGCCTCTGACCAGTTTGAGAATGTCCAGTTCATTTACCAGTTGCTCCATTTCTTTGCGGAATATTTTTCCCAGGCGAAAAGCATTTTTCGCCATTTTTTCTTCTTTCACAACCTCCAATGAGGTTTTAGCTACCGCACATGCCAGTGGATTGCCTCCAAAAGTAGAACCGTGTTCTCCCGGTTTTATACAAAGCATAACCTCGTCATTTGCCAAGGCTGCCGACACAGGCAAAACGCCTCCCGAAAGGGCTTTTCCCAGGATCAGAATATCAGGATGTGCCTCCTCATAATCACAGGCCAGCCTTTTCCCTGTCCGGCCAATACCAGTCTGCACTTCATCGGCTATAAAAAGCACATTGTATTTTGTACACAGTTTGCGCACACCAGCAAGATAACCTTCATCCGGTACAACTACACCGGCTTCGCCTTGAATGGGCTCCACCATAAATGCTGCGACATTGGGATCCTGCAATTCCTTTTCAAGTGCTTCAAGATCGTTGTACGGAATCACATCATATCCTGGCATGTATGGACCAAAACCTTCATAGCTGCTGGGGTCATCAGATGTAGAGATGGCAGCAAGCGTCCTTCCCCAGAAATTGCCATTCACAAATATTATCCGGGCTTTGTTTTCTGGAATGCCCTTTTTGGTATAGCCCCATTTACGCGCAAGCTTATTGGCAGTTTCACCGCCTTCTACACCGGTATTCATTGGCAATATTTTATCGTAGCCAAAATATTTAGTGATGTATTCTTCGTATTCCCCCAGTATATTGTTGTGGAATGCACGTGAAGTAATGGTGAGTTTTTCTGATTGCTTTCTGAGTGTTTCTAAAATTTTTGGGTGACAGTGTCCTTGATTAACGGCAGAATATGCTGCTAAAAAATCATAATAGCGTTTGCCGTCTGTATCCCAGACAAAAACCCCTGAACCTTTTTCCAATACTACCGGCAGCGGATGGTAGTTGTGGGCTCCATAGCGTTTCTCAAGCTCTATATAGTATTTCTGATCTTTCATTATTTCATTTTGCTTCAAAAGTAAGAGATAATTGTTCACTTAGCTAATGAAATGACCGTGTAAATTGTTTGCCGATTTGCTTTGAAAATTTGATGCTGATAGAGCACTCATTTTGTCAAAAAGTAAAAGGCAGTGGAAGCAAAGACTTGACAGAGGGCAACAGATAAATTTCTTCGCTTTTTCCTTTCAGTAAAAGCCGTATGTTTTGATTTTGCCGAAATTCCTGTTGAAAAAGTGATTGCCTGCAAATGCCACATGGTGCAGCAGGAGCATCGGAAGGCACTACTATTGCTATGGTGTATATAGGCGTCCCTGGTTTTTGCATAGCCAAATTAGACAGGCCCACGCGTTCCGCACAAATTCCTGCGGGGAAAGCGGCATCTTCCTGGTTGCTGCCCAGAATATAAGTGCCATCATCCAATTGGAAGGCTGTTCCTACGGGAAATTTTGAATAAGGCGAATAGGAGAGTGCGGAAGCTTCTTCTGCTTTTTTTAAAAGTATTTGATCGGCCTTGCTCAATTGATTTAGGCTTTCATAAACTTTTACAGTAGTTTTAAATTCTATCTTATTTGTCATAAAAAGCAAGCTAAAACTAATGAAAAATATTTTATTAATAGGAGCAGGGAAATCCAGCAATGTATTGGTGGACTATTTATTGACAGAAGCATCTGAAAACGATTGGATGATTAACATAGTTGATATTGACCCTGAAACCGTAAAGAAAAAATTTACGACACACGACAGGTTGAAAATTTCAGCATTGGATATTCGCAAGCAAGATCAGTTGGAAGCAACAATAGAAACACAAACGCTTGTTATTTCCTTATTACCGGCTCATATGCATGTGCCGGTAGCTGAAGCTTGCATAAAGCTCGGCAAAAACATGATTACAGCATCTTATGTATCTGATGAAATGCGGGCTTTGGATGAAGCTGCGAAAAAAGCGGACGTTTTACTGCTGAATGAAATGGGGCTGGATCCAGGAATTGATCATATGTCGGCCATGCAGTTGATTCACCGGCTTAAAAAGCAAGGTGCTTCTATTGATACCTTTGAGAGTTTTACTGGAGGCTTGCTTGCTCCAGAAAGCGAAGCAGACAACCCCTGGCAGTATAAATTCACATGGAATCCACGCAATGTGGTGCTGGCAGGGCAGGGGGTGTCCAAATTTTTACACGAGGGCAAACTGAAGTATATTCCTTATCACCGCTTATTTCATCGAACAGAAATCATACATATTCCGCCCTATGGCTATTTTGGTGGCTATGCCAACAGAGATTCGCTGAAATATCAAAGTATTTACGGATTGGAAAATGCAAGAACCATTTATCGCGGAACTTTACGCAGACCTGGTTTTAGTCGCACTTGGAATGTTTTTGTTCAACTGGGAGCAACAGACGATTCGTATCAAATCGATTGCAAGAATATGAGCTACAAAGATTTTATCAATTCCTTTTTGTATTTCCGTCCCAAAGATTCTGTAGAATTAAAACTGGCGCATTACCTGAATCTTGACCTCGATTCGGAAGTGATGTACAAATTGCGCTGGCTCGGTATTTTTTCAAATAAAAAAGTGGGACTTGAAAAAGGAACCCCGGCTCAAATACTGCAAAAAATTCTTGAGGACAGGTGGACTTTAAAAGAGGATGAAAAAGATATGATAGTGATGTGGCACAAGTTTATTTATAAATTAAAGGATACTATGCATGAATTGCATTCCAGTATGGTATGTATTGGTGAAAATCAAAGAAATACTGCAATGGCCAAATGCGTGGGTTTGCCATTGGGACTTGCTGCAAAATTGCTTTTGAGTAATGCAGTGGAATCCAAAGGAGTGCAATTGCCCGTATTGGAAGAAATTTATAAGCCTGTATTAAGAGGCTTGGAAGAAAAAGGAATTGTTTTTGAAGAAAACGAAACAGGAGAGTTAGATCAAAGCTATTTATAAAAGCAGCTTTGGTCTTATGTCTTATAAAATTCAGCAAATCAATTGAGCTTAAAATTTGCCTTTTTGATTGCCTTTTAGAAAAAAATATATTCAGATCTACTATTTCTAAAAAATTCTGTTATCTTTGATCATATTTTTTAATTATAATTAACACAATGAGAAACGGAATTGTAAAGTTCTTCAATGAATCAAAAGGCTACGGCTTTATTAAAGACGTAGAAGAAGACAAAGAGTATTTTGTACATGTATCAGGTTTGATCGATGAGGTCAAAGAAAATGACGAAGTGAGTTTCGAACTTCAAGAAGGTCGAAAAGGATTGAATGCCGTAAATGTTAAACTGGCTTAAGTTCATCAGGCATTTATAGAAGTACAATGGATTCAAGACCGGGCTTTGCCCGGTTTTTTTATGCCAAAAACTTTTTTTCTTATAAAAATTAGTACCTGCCTTATTCAGAAATACTGACAGCAAGAAATGTTTTCGCTTTTTCTTTTAGCCATCCAGCGTCTGCCAGTGGCTTTGTGGAGTTGATTTGCTCAATTATAAGTGCGGCTTTCTTTTTGTCTCCATTTGTCAGTTTCGTCAATTTTTTAGTAATCTTGATCAGGTTTTTGTACGTTTTCACGTGGTGCTCCGAAAGATTTTTCTTTCTGTTGAGATAGGTCTTGAAACTTTCCATCAAGGCATACAACAATTCTAATTCCCTCAATTCATAATAGGTTTTCATCAACATAGCTTTGGAGTCGAGACTGTAGAATACATCTTTGTATTCCACTTTTTGTAATAAATCCAATACGCTGTCGTAATTATTTAAATAAAAATGATATTTCGCCAGATTATAGGAATAGGCATTTTCTCTTTCCTTTGTAGGCAAATATGCTTTGTATGTGTTTATAAAGGAATTGGCCCAGTTAAAATCTTTGCTGCGCAATGCAGTAACAACTATGTTTTTATAATCCCAGGGCGACAATTCTTCATTTTTGAGTATGATTTTTCTCTCCAGCAATATTTTGTAAATATTTAAGAGCTCATTGAGATAGGCTGTTTTTCCTTTGTTGATTTGCCGGATACAGAAATTTTGGGCATAAATATACATTTCCCTTGTTTCGGGTTGAGGAAAATTATGGTCACTTACTTTAAGTGCTGACATTAATTCGTGAAAATTGCTTTCATTTTCAGGCTGAGTCAATGTCAGAAGTATCTTGTAGTATATATTTATTGCAGGAATCTCGGAATAATTTTTTTTGCTGAGCAACTCAAGGATCTCGTCCAGCAAAATGGTTTCCTGCTCCACTGCACCAATAGTTTTGTAATTGAGCAACTCACAGCAGTATTTCAGTTTGTAAATAAGATAAAATGTATCGAGTTCTTGTATGGTTTGTGTATAATCCGGCTGTGCAATAAAACGGTTTTTGCGTTGTGCAAAATGTGTCAGAAAACGGTTTCGTATGTCTTCCCGCTTAAATTGATTGAGATAAAATTGTCCGTTTTTTATGGATGTATCAGGATTTGTTTTTTGGTAAGTTTGGTTGAATAGTTTTTCCGAATTTCGTTCAATCAATTCTTCAAGTAATGAATGATCCAGTAGATGCTTTTCCTTTTGTAAATGTTCGGTTTCAAGAAATTTTTCTATCATGGAAGATAGCGTAGTTAAGTATTGGCGGCAGTGTAGGTCTTTGTATGGCTTATTTGGAAATAGATATTGATAAATATTTTTTTTGTCCGGTTTTCCGTTTTTAAATGCTGCATTTTCACTTACTAAATATTGAAAAAGCGTGGATAATTTTTCATTGGTATTAAAATAGGGAGATTGAATAAATTTATTAAAATCCTTGAGCTCTGTTTTGTCAAGGCTTTTGAATAATAAATAAAGTTTGGAATCTGACATATTTATTGCTTAATTTAATAATGTTTTGATTTCAGTAAATGTACGCATTTAAATGAACACTTAAAATTGTAAATTACTGATATTACTGAGCCTTAAATTTTTTATGTTAAATTATGAATGAACAATCTGTATAAAATGTCCTTTTTTTTGAGTAGAATGAAAGGCATTTTTGTAATCGATGATAATAATATCACCAAAATCAATGATCATGAAAACTCTAATTGTAATAGTCGCTTCATTTTTTAACATTAGTATTTTTGCACAACCTGTTGTTGAGTGGGATAAGACATTGGGAGGTAATTCTCATCAACAATTGAGAAATGCCATTCAACTTCCTAACGGTACATATACAATGGGAGGCTGGTCTAATTCAGGCATCAGTGGAGATAAAACAGTACCCCATAAAGGTGATCTTGATTTTTGGGTTATAAATGTAAATTCATTGGGAGGGATTTTATGGCAAAAATCCTATGGAGGACTTGGATGGGATGATCTTAACCAGATAAATATAACATCAGATGGAGGGTATATACTTGGAGGGACTTCCAACTCAGACATTTCAGGTGATAAAACAGATACTTCAAAAGGGGGCTTAGACTACTGGATTTTAAAAACTGATAGTACTGGTAATATACAATGGCAAAAAACCTATGGAGGAAATGCTGATGAAAGGTTGTATTCTATATCACAAACTATAGATGGTGGGTATATAGTAAATGGTTGGTCTGAATCAGGAATTTCAGGAGATAAGACTGAAAGTTCAAAAGGGGGAATAGATTTATGGATTCTAAAACTTGATATTTCGGGCAATATACAATGGCAAAAGACTATTGGAGGAACTGGTAATGAATCCTTTTATCAGATTTTACATTCTGACAAAGGAGATACTTTAGGTGGTGCGCCTATAATTCAAACAAGTGATGCTGGTTACCTTTTAGGTTGTTCTTCAAATTCAGATATATCAGGAGATAAGACAGAAAATTCTAAAGGTGAATTTGATTATTGGGTGATTAAACTGGATAATAATGGAAATATACAATGGCAAAAAACCATTGGCGGAGCGCAATCTGATAGAATTCATGCTATAGAAGAATCTTCTAATAATGGTGAATATATAATAGCGGGATCTTCCAAGTCTGGTATATCAGGAGATAAAACAGAAGCCCATATAGGGCAATTTGATTATTGGGTTGTGAAACTTGATATTTCAGGAAATATACAATGGCAAAAAACTATTGGAGGAAGTGATTTTGATGCTTTAACAACTGTCAATGAATGTGACAACAGTGATGTTTTGATTGGGGGGAAATCCAGGTCTCCGGTGTCAGGTAGCAAAACAATGAATACAAAAGGTTCCAATGACTACTGGCTTGTAAAATTGGATACTTCAGGAAATATTGTTTGGCAAAGCGTTATTGGCGGAAATAGTTGGGATAATCTTAGTTCAGTAAGCTTAACAAATGATGGGGGGTATTTTTTAGCAGGCACTTCCCAGTCCCTAATTTCAGGTGATAAATCTGAAGCTAAAAGAGGCTTGAGAGACTATTGGGTAGTAAAACTTTCACCTGATACTGGTGTAGTAGCGCAAGACTTGGTTTGGCCAGGAGACGCGAATGATGATGGAGTTGCCAATGTCTATGATATATTACCGATTGCAGTTGGGTACAATACAGCCGGCCTTGTTCGTGCAAATGCTTCAAGCAACTGGGTAGGTCAGGCTTCTTCAGACTGGGCAGACACATTTTCAATTGGTGTGAATTACAAACATGCAGATTGTGATGGCAATGGAATTATTGACCTGTTTGATGTTCAACCCATTGGAATGAATTATGGACTTACGCATGCTAAGTCTAGTGGTTCACCTCAACAAGCGTTGAACCCTGACTTGTTTCTAAATTTTCAAAAAGACAGCTTTCAGCTTGGAGAAACAGTTCAGGGTACAATTCAACTTGGAACAATGTCCAATCCTATTGATGATATATATGGTATTGCTTTTTCTATTGCTTATGATGCCAGTATAATAGATAGCAATTCATTTCAAGTTGATTTTAGTAATTCGTGGCTGGCTCCAATTGACAGCAGTGTTTTCTTGTATAAGGATATTTACAGTGCCTCTAAAGTTGATATGGGTATTGCCAGAATAGACCACAATAACAAAACAGGATATGGAGCACTTGCTATTGTGAGTTTTGTACTTCAGGACAATATAGATGGTAAAAATGATTTAGCAGCTACATTAAACTTAAACTTTGATAATGTAGTGGCTATTGCTGCCGATGAATCAGAATTGAATATTAGTTCTGCCGGTGACTCATTGTTTGTTCAAAATAAATCTGTAGGTATTGCTCCAAATTTTGAAGGGCAATTTGGACTTGAAGTATATCCAAATCCTACAAGAGGGCAGTTAATAGTTGAATGGCATGAAAACAATGACCTGGAAACTATTAAACTTTTTGACAGTACCGGAAAGATAATTTCACAAAACAATATCAGCGGAGAGCTGAAAACTACATTGGACACACAAAATTTGCCTGCGGGAATATATTTACTGGAAATTGCCGGTAAAAATAGTAGAAGCATGCGAAAAGTGTCTGTTCTGAAGTAAATAAGGGTTGTTTTATTACTAACTATAATTGACTGTTGCCTATAGTCAATGAGGGGTGGAAGAAGAAATTTTTCCATCCCTCTGTTTTTATAGCAAACTTACTTTCTTTTCTTTCGCTTGTTATTCATTTCATCTTCAATTAATGCTTTCCAATTATCGCCTGAATCTTCCTGCATTTGATCACTAAGAGCAATCGTGTCTTCATAATCTTTTTTATGGACAGGTAAAACCTTTATTTTTTTGCCCAGCAATTCCTCAATTTCCTTCAGTAATTCTTTTTCTTCAGTGCTGCAAAAAGAGAGGGCCTGCCCTTTTTTATTGCCCCGTCCTGTTCTTCCTATTCGGTGTACATAATTTTCTGCTTTTTCGGGCATATCGTAATTGATTACAAATTCTACATTACTCACATCTATTCCTCTTGCACTCACATCAGTAGCAATCAATACATTGATCTCATTTTCTTTAAAAGCATCTAAGATTTTGATGCGCTCTTTTTGGTCTTTTGCACCGTGCAGGGTTTCACAAGCGATATTTACACGTTCCATTGCATTTTTAACCCGTTCTGCTCGAACTCGCGTTCTTACAAATACGAGAATTTTACTTTCCGGATTTTCATTTATGAAGCGCTCTAGAAAAAAGCGCTTATCGTCAATACCAATGAAACAAAGGGCATGACTTACATTTTTATTCACCGGGTTATCAGGAGAAATTTGAATGCGAATGGCATTTTTTGAAATCAGTGAATAAGCCAGTTTTTTTATTTTTGGGTTGATCGTAGCAGAAAAAAACAAGGTCTGTCGCTTTGCGGGCAATCGAGCACTCAAATCTCGGATGTCGTCAATAAATCCCAAATCCAGCATATGATCGGCCTCATCAAGCACCAGCGTTTTTGTGTTTTTTAGAGAAACATATCCTTGTGCATTTAAGTCAAATAGGCGACCTGGCGTTGCGATTAAAATATCATTGCCTTTCAGCAGGCTTTTGATTTGTTTGTCCTGTTCTACACCACCAAAAATGCAAAGACTTTTGCAGCGGGTGTGTTTTTCCAATTGATTAAAAACACTTGTGATTTGCAAAGCCAATTCTCGGGTGGGAACCAGTACAACAGCTTGAATATCAGAAGCAGCTTTGTTTTTTTTTGATTTGTGAATTGTATCAATCAGTGGAAGGGCAAAAGCCAGGGTTTTCCCAGTTCCTGTTTGGGCAATGGCCAACACATCTTCGCCTTTCAATATCGGTGGAATACACTTAAACTGAATATCTGTAGGCCGTTTAATGCCCATAGATTCAAGGTTTTGTTTTAAAGTGTCGGATATCTTGTAGTCTTGAAATTTCATTGGGTTAAAATATTGAGCAACTGAAATGAATTGCGCTTTTAAAAATTACTGTTTTTTGTTCATGGTAAAGTAAAAAAGTACAGCACCCATTCCAAATGCGGGGAAATCGTATGGATCAAAAGTGAAATCACTTGATAAAGCCGGAAAAAGAAATTCGCTAATAACAGAAACAATTGTAGTGGCAATAACAATTTCCATTACTGAAAGCGTATAGTCAGCACCCAGATTCCAGAGGTAACGCCTTTCCATCAAAAAGGCATATAGCAATAGCGGCATCCCAAGCAATGGATCGACATAACGATCGAGCATAGGCAATTCTATGCCCATTAGCTTTTGGCCTACCTGATGGGCAGTAAAGGAGATCAGAAAAATCCAGAACAATATGTTGCCAATGCCCTTCATATTAAAGTGAAAGTAAAAAAGCAAATAGCAATACAAGAATAATTACCGGAGATAGAATGATGAGTATAGCAATTCCCACTATCTGTAAAAAGAGTTTTAGAAGTTTTACTGACCAGTGATCTTCAACATGTGTTTGAGTAAAATTTCTGAATGAATCCCAGGCCTTTTGCAGTGGATTTAATTTGCTTTCCTCTTTCAGATTTTCCGGCTCCATATTCGTATTATTCCACCAATGCAGAGCTTTCACCCAAATGACTAGGAATAGCTGTTTCATAGAGCAATTTCCAGTCTTTAGTATAGCCATAAGGCTCTAAATCAATGATCACTGTATTTTCGGTAACCAAACCAATTTGCTCAAAACCCTGAGCGTTATTTCTCAGAAAATCCTCAAACTCCTCTTTTAGTGAAGGCGTAACACTTACCACTACACGACTTTGACTTTCAGAAAAAAGAAAAGCATCTTTTCTCACTTTATCGCTGCATTGAATCTGAAAACCTTTGTCACCCGACATGGCACTTTCCAACAAAGTGATCCAAATGCCGCCTTCGGACACATCATGCGCACTATTGATCAATTGCTTTTTGATCAATTGTTGAATATTTTTCTGCAATTGAAATTCTTCATCCAGATCAAAATGTGGCGTAGTACTTTCATTGATTTCATGATAGCGAACTAAATACTCGGAAGAATTGATTTCATTTTTTGGAGCACCAAGAAGGTAAATCAAATCATCTTCTGTTTTAAAATCCAAGCTCATACACTGATTGCGATCTTCTACAATTCCCAACATTCCAATCACAGGAGTAGGAAATACTGCACCTCCATCATTGGACTGGTTGTAAAAACTAACATTCCCACCTGTAACAGGGGTTTTGAATTTCTTACAAGCATCGCCCATGCCTTTTATTGCATTTACAAACTGCCAGTAAACCTCAGGATTGTATGGGTTTCCAAAATTCAGACAATTGGTAATGGCAGCAGGCTGCCCACCAGAACAAACAATATTTCTTGCAGCTTCTGACACGGCTATTGCAGCACCTTTGTACGGATCAGCTTTTACATAGCGCGCATTGCAATCAACACTCATGGCCAGGGCTTTATTGCTATCTTTAATTCTGATCAAAGCAGCATCAGCAGGAGCATTGGTTGTTAAATTATTGATACCCACCATTGAGTCGTATTGCTCTGAAACCCATTTTTTAGATGCAATGTTGCATTCAGAAGCCAGCATAGAGCATACTTTCATATAATCTTCAGGTTCTTTTACTTGCTCAATATCGAATTTTTTGTAGGCTTTGTAATAAGCTGGTTCAGAATATTCTCTTTCATAAACCGGGGCTCCGCCACCCAGTACAAGATCATCAGCAGGCACTTCGGCTACTTTTTTACCGTGCATATAATATTCCAGCGTATTGCCTTCGGTTACTTCACCTATTACGGCACAATTCAAATCCCATTTGTCAAAAATGGCTTCAACTTCTTTTTCCCTGCCTTTTTTCACCACAATCAACATGCGTTCCTGCGATTCTGAAAGCAGAATTTCAAATGGCAGCATATTGTCTTGCCTTGTAGGTACTTTATCTAAATCAATGCGCATACCGTGTTTGCCTTTGGCCGACATTTCAGACGTGGAACAGGTAATGCCTGCTGCTCCCATATCCTGCATACCAACTATAGCATCGGTTTCGGCCAGTTCAAGAGAGGCTTCCAACAATAATTTTTCCTGAAATGGGTCACCTACTTGTACTGCCGGTAATTTTTCAGATGAATCTTCAGAAATATCCTCTGAAGCAAATGTGGCACCGTGAATGCCGTCTTTTCCGGTAGCGGAACCAACAATATACACGGGGTTGCCCTTTCCGAATGAAATAGCTGAAATGGTTTTGCCAACTTTCATAATTCCTACTGACATGGCATTGACCAAGGGATTGACTTCATAACAATTGTCAAAATAAACCTCCCCGCCAACAGTGGGAACGCCAAATGAATTGCCGTAATCTCCAATACCTTTCACTACTCCCCTTAGTAAGTGTTGTGTTTTAGGACTTGTGAGTTTGCCAAACCGCAATGAATTCAATGCTGCAACAGGCCGGGCGCCCATAGTAAAAATATCACGGTGAATACCACCAACACCCGTAGCAGCTCCCTGGTAGGGTTCAATAGCTGAAGGGTGATTGTGCGATTCAATTTTAAAAGCACAGGCCAGTCCATCTCCAATATCAATCAATCCGGCATTTTCTTCCCCGGCTTCCGCCAATAATTTATCGCCTTTTTTGGGCAGTGTTTTTAACCAATTGATGGAGTTTTTATAGGAACAGTGCTCCGACCACATTACCGAAAAAATACTGAGCTCGGTAAAATTGGGAGTGCGCCCCATTATGCTTTTGATTTTTTCATATTCTTCTTCAATTAATCCCAATTCCTTGGCTACGTTGAGATCGACCTTAATTGTTGACATAGATTACTTTTTTGAAATGAAACTTCTGATTTTTTCCAGGAGTAAAGTTTTATCTTTTTCACCGGGTATTAAATCCTTGTAATTCAATTTATTTTCTCTTAAAAATTTTGCAACTGCAAAAATGGCCATCAACCCGAATCCAGTTGTACCAGCTAATCCAGCACCGCTAATAGCGTAGTTTGGAATCAGGATCAAACCCAGCGCAAAGGTACATATTAATCCGCTAAGCGAGATATAGATATTGATGCGGTTTTCTCCTCGCCCTGCAAAATAATGGGAAGTGATCAGGTAGATATTGTGCAGCCAGATACCGGGGACCAGCCATTTCATGTAAAGCGTAATGGGTTCAAAGGCATAACCGAAAATTGCTGCATAAACACTGCCGGGAATCAGTAGTACCAATACAAGAAAAATACCGCTGCTGATCAGGCTTGCTTTTATAAGGCTGAGGCTGAGATTGGCTGCGATTTTTTGTTCAGGAGTATTTGAAACCTGGCTGAACTGAATGAATGAAATTGAACGACCTGTCAACCAGGCCACTTCCAGAATTGAAACACCTACAGAAAAAAGTCCCAGGGAAGCTGCTCCGTGAAAATAAAGCATTAAGTAGAAATTGATGCGATAGACTAAAAGCAGGAGCATATCTGCTATTTGGAATTCAAAACTTTTGCTCAAGCTTCTTTTTAGGGCATCAATTGAAAATTCAAAATTAATAATGCTGAGCTTTGGCAAAAGCCATAAAAAGGATAGCAGAAGAGTGGTACTGTAGGAAAAATACAAGGCATAAATATAGCTGTCGAGGGTTTTGCTCTGGAACAGGTAAAACCCCAGGCTTAGCCCAAGTAGAGTAAGAAATACCTGCATACCCTGAAGAATATTGTGCTTCTTTATTGCGCCCTTTCCTGCCAAAAGCGAAGCATTGGCCTCTAATATTGCTGCCAAAAAAGCAAGTATAAGAATGGCATAGGTCCATTGTTGCGGAACAAGCTGAAATGTAAAAAGCACAATAGCGGCAAGCAATGAGCTGATTAACGCTCCGCTGTAGTTTTGAAGCAAAAGTTGCAATGCTGAAAAACGGGGGCTGAGATATATCAGTGTTTTACCACCGCTCATATTTGCAAGAAACACAACCAGGTAAATACTGGTAATAATCAGTGTGCTTTCGCCTTTTCCCTGAGCACCAAGCACACGCGATATTCCGATTACAATCAGAAAATTAAAGATCAGCGTGGCACTGCGTGTGAATAAGGTATGGAAGATTTTGCCGAGCAAGGATTTGAATTAACAATTTAATTGCAAAATTAATCTTTTAGGACGGTTTGGTATATAGGTTTATATGTCTCAGGCATAAAAAACACTATTCGAAATAATTATTAAACTCAGGTAAAACTGATTTGTGCTTGTCTGATTCATAAAAGAAATAAAAAAAGACGAACTTATTAGGTTCGCCTTTAATAACAATTTGAAAATGCAAGCCTTAAACGACCTCCACTAATTCAATATCAAAAACAAGGTCTTTTCCTGCCAGGGGATGATTGGCATCCAATACCACTTCTTCATCTTTTACTTCCGTAATTACTAGCAGTTGTTTTTTTCCGTCTTGTTGACTGGCTTCCAATTGCATTCCTACTTCAGCATCGAGGCCTTCAGGTAATTTTGTTTTAGGAACATTAATAATGGCTTCTTCATTTCTGGGGCCATAAGCCTTTTCTGCAGGGATGGCTACTTCTTTTGATTCTCCAACTTTCATACCATCAACAGCGACATCAAAGCCTTCTATCATTTGTCCTGCACCAACAGTAAATTCGAGAGGTGCTCTTTCTCTTGAACTATCAAATACTGTTTCATCAGTTAATTTTCCGGTATAATGTACCTTTACTTTACTTCCTTTTGTTGCTTGAGACATAAGCTCTTCTAATTTTAATTATTAAAAAGTTTTCACAAAGTTAAGAATCTCAAATCCGCTCACCTATTATTTAACGTTTTTTTTCATAGTGAATGTCTTGAAATTAAACATTTTGCATTTTTAGAACTTCTTCAATAATGATGTGCACATCCTCAGTGTGTTGATCTGGAAGATCTTTCATGCGTTTGTGTCCCAAGCGGACAATCACCAAGTCCTGTGCTGGAATTGTGATGATGTATTGACCCAAAATTCCCCTTTGATAAAACGCTTCAATTCCATTGGATTCTATAACCCAAAAGCTGTATCCGTAGTAGGGAGAAAGAGCTGATTTTCCAGCTTTTTTCGCAAATGTAGAATCAAGGATCTGTTGACCGTTCCAGTTTCCGTGGTGGATCATCAATTTGCCAAACCGGGCAAAGTCCCTCGCATTGGAGTTGAAGCAGCAAAAGGCCATTTCGATGCCATTGTCATCGGTATGCCAAGTGGCTTTGTGTTTGGCACTTAAAGGTTTCCACAGCCATTCGCTAGTCAATTCACTCAAAGATTTTCCCGTGGCTTCAATTAAAGCCAATCCCAACAACTGGGGAGAACCACTTTGGTAATTGTATTTTTTACCCGGTTCCTCATCTATGGGCAGCGAAAGCAACAATTCTTTGATATCTGATCCATAATAGGCTTTGGCTGTAATGCTAAACGGATTTTTGTAGTGTTCATCCCAATGAAGCCCAGAAGACATGGTGGAAAGGTGCCACAGCTCCAATTCATCTGAGTAGGGGCCTTTTAGCTCTGGTAGGAAATCCTTTACCTTTTGTTCCCAACTTTTGAAAATGCCCTTTTGTATGGCAATTTGCGCCAAAAAAGTAGTGATGGTTTTAGCCATGGAAAAGGAATTGGTACGCGAACTATCAGAATAGCCATTCCAGTATTGTTCCAAGATGATGCTGTCATTTTTTATAGCAAGAAAAGCGATGCTATTGGTCTCCTGAAGTGTAGATTCTAGGCGATCTGTCAATGCTGTTTCGTTGTAATTTTGGTGCAGCGGCCATTCCCAATTATCAGAACCGGTACCTACGGTATTGGTGTCAAAAAATCGTGCATCGTCAATGGTGGCGGAATTATTGCCGTGCAAATATGTGCCCCGCGCGGCTTTGAGTAGATAGCCATTTCCAGTTAATTGAATCCCTAGAACCAGCAAAAGCAAGATCAGGGCAATTCCCATGAGTATTTTAATAAAGTGCTTCATTTGGTAAATATAAATATTGCTTGTTTAATTTAGATGAAAACCAAAACCATTTCTATATTGCTCTGTTAAATTCAAAAATTCATGATGTCAGAATCAATTGCCATTGTATGGCACAGAAGGGATTTGCGCCTAAAGGATAATGCGGCTGCGTATCATGCGCTGAAAAACCATGAAAGGGTACTACCAATATTCATTTTCGATAAAAACATTTTGGATCAATTGCCCGAAAAAGCTGATCGCAGGGTGACTTTTATTCATCGCGAAATAAGTAGGATTAAAAAGGAATTGGAAGAGATGGACAGTTCTTTGAAAATCTTTTATTCCAGCCCCGAAAAGGCTTTTGAGCAATTGCTAAATTCATACAATATTGAGGCGGTTTACACCAATAGGGATTATGAACCCTATGCACGGCAGCGCGATTCGGAAATTGAAAAACTCCTAAAAGAGAAGGGCATTGCTTTTCATTCTTTCAAGGATCAGTGCATTTTCGAAAAAGATGAAGTGCTAAAAAAAGATGGGGGTTGGTATTCGGTGTTTACGCCCTATTCCCGTGTTTGGAAAGATTTACTTCAGGATTCTGACCTCAAGCCTTATCCCAATGAAAAATATTTTGGGCATTATTTGAAAAGCAAAGTTTTACCGGAAATTTCCTTGGAAGAAATGGGATTTGAGGAAAAAAGCGATCATATTCCCGATGCTGATTTACCGAAAAAAATCATTGAAAATTACCACAATACCCGTGATTTGCCAGCAGAGCAAGGCACAACAAGAATGAGCGTGCATTTGCGATTTGGAATAGTAAGTATTCGTCAGTTGGCAAAAAAGGGATTGGAGTTGAACGAAAAATGGCTGAACGAACTCATTTGGCGCGACTTTTACATGATGATTCTGTGGTACAACCCCCATGTGGTGAAGAGTGCTTTTCGACCAAAATACGATGCGATTCCCTGGCGCAATAATGAAAAAGAATTTGAAGCCTGGCAAAAAGGAGAGACTGGCTATCCTTTGGTAGATGCGGGAATGCGCGAATTGAACGAAACTGGGTTTATGCACAATAGGGTACGCATGGTGACTGCGAGTTTTTTGTGCAAGCACTTGCTGATTGACTGGCGCTGGGGAGAACAGTATTTTGCTGACAAACTCTTGGATTTTGAATTGTCATCGAATAATGGGGGGTGGCAATGGGCTGCAGGAACGGGTTGTGATGCGGCACCCTATTTTAGGGTTTTCAATCCCAGTTCGCAAGCCAAAAAATTTGACCCACAGAGCAAATACATTAAAAAATGGGTGCCAGAGATTTGGGAGGGTGATTATGTAAGTCCGATTGTAGAGCATAAAATGGCAAGAGCTAGAGCACTGAAAACCTATAAATCTGTACTGGGATGATGGGTACTTATAAAGCTGATATTTATAAATGTCAGCTAAATGCAATAAATTTGAGTGAACTAAATATTTGTGGTTTTCTGTTAAGTCAATATCTATAAAAACCGGAAGATGAAAAGAGTCGTATTAAATATTAAGAATAGTGAATTCAAATTTTTCATGAATTTAATTGAAAAATTGAATTTTGTTCAAATAGAAGACATTGAAGGAGATACTAAAGCTGATGTTATCAAAAATGTAGAACAAGGTTTTAAAGAAATGAAATTGTATAATGAGAACAAATTGAAAACTACACCGGCTAAAGATTTCCTGGATGAATTATAAAGTTGAACTTTCTCCAAACTTTAAAAAGGAAGCAAAAAGACTCAGTAAAAAATATGCTTCATTAAAGCAGGAATTGAAAGGACTCTTCACAGAATTAGAAAGTAATCCCACAAAAGGAACGCCAATTGGTAAATCCTGCTATAAAATCAGAGTTTCCGTAGCTTCTAAAGGGAAAGGTAAATCGGGTGGAGCAAGGATAATTTCCTTTGTTAAAGTTACCAAAACTACTGTCATCCTACTTTCAATATACAACAAAGGCGAACAGGATGATATCTCAAACAAAGAATTACTCCAAAGATTGAAAAAGTATGAATAATCACTTATTTATTCCTGCTAAGTAAGTTTTTATTTCATTTTAAAGCTTAACACGAATAATTTCAGCAACTTGCTTCTGCTTCTTATTTTTAGCTTTTCAGATAATTTCTTATTAAAATTTATGGCGAAAAGACATTATGTAAACAGGGAGATCAGTTGGCTGTCTTTCAACGAACGCGTATTGCAGGAGGCAAAGGATCCCAGCAATCCTTTATTGGAAAGAGTGAAGTTTCTCGGTATTTTCTCCAATAATCTTGATGAATTTTTCAGAGTGCGTTTTGCTACTATTAAGCGTATAGTGGATTCAAAATTCAAGATTAAATCAGTGCTGGGCGGCACGCCTGAAATGATTCTCAAGCAAATTAAACAAATAGCATTTGAGCAAAGGGATAAGTTTGAAAATGTATATAATCAGTTGCTGGATGAGCTGGAAAAAGAAAACATACACCTGATCAATGAAAAAGAGCTTGACGAAAAGCAAAGTGAATTTGTAAGGTCTTATTTCCAGGAGAAAGTACGACCTACACTTACACCTCTTATGATTGACAGCGTATCAGAATTTCCAAATCTGGACGAACGCAGGGTTTATCTGGCAGTAAAGCTATTTCCCAAAAAATCGAAAAAGGTGCGCTATTTTCTTATAGTTGTTCCCACACATATGATAGATCGTTTTTTGATTTTACCACAGCAGGGTAAAGATCGCTATATCATTCAGTTAGACGATATAATTCGCCACAACCTAGATGATATTTTCTACATATTTAATTACAGCAAAATTGAAGCCTATGTAATAAAGGTGACAAAAGATGCAGAATTGAATATTGACAATGATGTGGCACAAAGCTTTCTAGAGCAATTGCGCAAAAGCTTGAAAAAACGTGCAAAGGCCAATCCAGTACGTTTTGTTTATGATGAAAACATGCCCGATGACCTCTATCAGTTTTTGATCAGTAAACTCAATCTATCTCAGAGTGATAATATACAACCTGGAGGGCGTTACCACAATCATCGCGAATTTATGCACTTCCCCGACCTGGGGAGAAAAACCATTGTTTACAGAAGTCAGCCGCCACTTTTACATCCTGTTTTGCGTGAAAATAAAAGTGTTTTTGCAGCCATGAAAAAAGGGGATTTTATGCTTCATTTTCCCTATCACTCCTTTCATCATTTTATTGATTTTTTGCGGGAAGCTGCTATCGATCCTAAAGTAACAAGTATTAAAATGACGCTGTATCGCGTAGCCGATCAGTCGGCTGTGATCAATGCTTTGATGAATGCAATCCGTAATGGAAAACGTGTTACTGTAGTAGTGGAAATTCAGGCGCGATTTGATGAAGAACACAATATATATTGGGCAAAGAGACTGCATCGTGAGGGGGCTAATATCATTTATGGTGTGAAAGGCTATAAAGTTCACAGCAAGCTTTGCATAATAGGACGAAAAGAAAAAGGCGAGATCGTAGAATACCTGAATATTGGAACGGGCAATTACAATGAAGCTACTGCTACACTTTATACAGATGAAAGTTTGTTTACTACTGATACAAGATTGACCAATGAAGTCAATAAGTTGTTTAATTTGATAGAAAACCCTTTAAGTCGTGTGTCTTTTGATTACCTGATGGTTTCTCCTTTTGATACACGAACAATGATCATTGGCAAGATTCGCAGGGAAATAGAAAATGTAAAGGCCGGCAAAACAAGCGGAATCATGTTGAAAATCAATGGGCTGGCCGATCAAAGTATAATTGACGAGTTGTATATTGCCAGCCAGGCAGGAGTGAAGGTGCGCCTGATTTGCCGGAGTATTTGCTGCCTGAAACCGGGCATAAAGGGCTTGAGTGAAAATATTGAAGTCATTAGCATAGTGGATAAATATTTGGAGCATTCCAGGATTTATTATTTTGAAAATGATGGAGATGAAGAGCTCTATATTTCTTCAGCAGATTTGATGATCCGAAACCTAGATTATCGCATAGAAGTGGCCTGCCCGATTTTTGAAGATAAATTAAAGCATGAAATAATTGATATCCTGAATATTCAGTTTAGCGACAATGTACGCGCAAGGATAATTGACAGTAAATTGAGCAACAGATATGTTTCCTCAGATGGTCAAAAGAAAATTCGTGCTCAAGAAGAAATTTATACCTATATAAAAGATAAGTACAGTTCACCTAAAGATCAATAGTTTTGAAATTTGCAGCAATAGATATAGGCTCTAATGCCATAAGACTTTTGTTAATGAATGTTTTTGAAAGTGATGAAGGTCCAGTGTATCGAAAGGATGCATTGTATCGTGTTGCATTGAGGCTTGGGGAAGAATCCTTTCTGGACAAGAAAATTTCACCAAAAAAATCTGCCAAATTTATTGATACCATGAAGGCTTTTCGTATTCTGATGGACGTACACGATGTAAAACATTTTAAAGCTTGTGCCACTGCTGCTATGCGCGAGGCTGAAAATGGACATGAACTGATTGAGCGCGTAAAAGAAGAAGCTGAAATTGACATAGAAATTGTTACCGGAAAAGAAGAAGCGGAAATTATCTACGGTAATAATATTGTAGAATATTTGGATCCTGAGAAGAATTATCTATATATAGACGTTGGTGGAGGCAGTACAGAACTGTCTCTATTTCACAAAAAACGATTGATCGACTCTTGTTCCTTTCCAATTGGTACGCTGAAAATATTGAACAATCAGGTAGAGGATGCACATTGGGAAGAAATGAATAATTGGCTCAGCCCTTTTTTAAAAAAACACAAAAATATAAGTGGAATTGGTTCCGGAGGAAACATCAATAAACTCTATAAACTTTATGGAGATACCAAAAACGGTTTTATAAGAAAAGAAGAATTAATATGTGCGTTGGAAGATTTAACTGGAAGCACTTTTTACGAGCGTGTAAAAAGCATGGGGCTACGTCCTGATCGTGCAGATGTGATTATCCCCGCTGTAGAAATTTTTCTTCAACTCAGTGACTGGGCAAATATAAAATTGGTTTATGTGCCCAAGTTTGGTGTATCTGATGGGTTAATACATCTTGTGTATCAAGAATATAAAAATGGGCTGAAATCAATCAAGTGATTATGATCGCAGCAATCTGAGCAGCAAATAATTATCAAATCTGTTTATGAATAATTGCCGCAAAATTTGTGCACATTTAATGGATAAAAAATGTTGCTTCTTAAATTTTAAGTAAGGACTTTTGTCAGGTTTTAACTTTTTTGCGACCTAAATATTAAACTTATTGTTTTTGTTTAGCGTTAAATTTAGGAATGATGGTGAAAGGAGAGCAAAAGCAAGAAATTAAGTTAGACCTTAATTATCTTAAAAACAATTCAGGCGGTAACCCTTCATTTTTAAAGGAAGTCATTGAGTCTTATTTAAAGAATGAACCAGTTTATATAAGTGAGCTGCAAGGCAAACTCAAAAGCAGAGATAGTAATGGGGTTGCCTTTTATTGCCATAAAATAAAAGCCAATTTTTCGATAATAGGTGCGGCAGATGCTACTTTGCTCATAAATGAAATTAATCAACTGGATTTGTTGCATATTAATGAAAAGGCTATAGCACAGTATATACATAGCTTGCAAAAATTGCATATGCATATTAAAAATGAGCTTTCTGAAGAATTAAATAAGCTTAAAACGAATTAATGGTAAGATCTATAATTATAGATGATGATGAAGTATCGAGACAGGTACTTAAATCCTTTATTGAACGAACTTCAGGTATTCTTCTTAGCGGTGAATTCAATAGCGCTATAGATGCTTTGCCTATAATCGATGACAATAATATTGATTTGATTTTTTTGGATATTGAAATGCCCGAAATGACAGGGTTTCAGTTTTTGGAGCATTGTAAGGACAATTTAAATGAAGTAGTACTTACAACTTCTAAATCTGAATATGCAGCACAAGCCTTTGAGTATGATATTGCTGATTATTTGATAAAACCTATTGATTATTCCCGTTTTTTACTGTCAATAAAAAAAGTAAATGTATTATTAGATAATAATAGAGACAAGTGTAAGTTGACAAATGCCCTTTTTGTAAAAAAGGAAGGCATTTACATGAAAGTTTTATTTGATAAAATTAAGTGGATAGAAGCTTCAGGAGATTACGTAAGTATTATTTGTGATGATAATACACATATGATACATTCTACAATGAAATTAATAGAGCAGCATTTGCCGCTAAGCAAATTTGTTAGAGTGCACAGATCTTATATCATAAATATTAGCAAACTCGACAATTTCGACAAAGAATTCTGTGTAGTCAATGGAAAAATGATTCCAATTGGCAAGTCCTACCGCAATGAATTGATCGGGCGTTTAAATGTGGTTTGAAGCTTTTATCAAAGCGGAATACTAATGTGAATTTCAGTTCCTTGACCTTTTTTGCTCGAAATGTGAAACTCACCGCGATTCAGTTCAGTTCGGGCTTGCAGGTTTTTAAGTCCCTGCCCTTTTTTGTTTTTCAGCGATTTTTGATCGAAACCAATGCCGTTGTCTTTTATATTCAGATGGATCATTTGGTTTTCACAGTACAGCGCAATTTCAATATGATTGGGCACAGCATGTTTAATACTATTATTTACTATTTCCTGTGTCATTCTATAAATAGCGATTACAATTTCATTATCAGGATTATCCGGTAAATTTTGGCAAATAAAATTTATTTCAACTTTGCAATTGCGTTCAATTCTTATACAAAATTCATTGATGGCTTCTTCTAAGCCTTCTTCAATTATTAAATTGGGCATAAGATTGTGTGAGATATTTCGAACTTCCGTAATGGCTTGGTTTTGCAATTCTTTGAGTGTTTTTAGTTCATTTGGAAGGTTACCCCAAAGTCCTTTTTGAACATAGTTTTGAATGGCTGATATATTCAGCGATACAGAGGTAAGAATATGCCCCAAACCATCGTGTAATTCTTCTGAAATTCTTTTCTGTTCAATATTTTGTCCTTTAATGACAGCCTTAGAGGTGGCAATTTCATTTTCCAGTTTTTGATTTTCAATTTCTTTTTGACGCAATTGCACCTGTTTTTCCAGCCGCTCTTTTTCCCTGCGCAGATCCTTTGTTCTGCGTCTTATAATCAGATATACAATGTTGCCAAATAAAAGGAACATAATGACTTTAAACCAATTGGATAAATAGAATGGTGGAATGATACTGATATTAAGGGATTCATAATTTTCCGATAGATTGATAGCGTTTAAATTGCCTGCCCAAATACGCAATTCATAAGTTTCCGGGGAAAGATTAAAATAATTGACTTCTCTTTGTTTGCCCATGAATTTTGGTTCTGGATCTACTCCAACAAGCTGAACAAAGTAGTTGATATTGTCTGGCCGATCTAAGTTTAAGCCTAAATACTTTATTGAAACAGGATTTTCCCCGTAATTGATATTGACCTTTGATATATTTTGGTTAAACAGATTGGTAATGCTGCTGTCTCCAAACTGAATACTTTCAAAAAACAGCTTTGTTTCTTGTTTCTTTAGGTCAATTTTTCCGGGGTTAAATGCATTAATCCCATTGATTCCGCCAAAATACATTATGCCCTTTTTGTCCTTATAAAAGGATGTTGAGTTGAATTCATTTCCCTGTAGACCATCTGAATATGTGAAATGATATATCAAATTACTATATAAATTGTAACGATAAATTCCAGTATTGGTACTGAACCAAATTGTGGAGTCATTTTCGCATAGAATCCCGTAAACAGTTTGAGTTTTGATAATGCTGTTATTAACAGGACTAAATTCCTTAACTATAAGCTTTGAATCTTCAATTTTATACACAAATTTTAAAATACCGCTTCCAGAAGTAGAAATTAATAATGTGCTGTCATTAATGGAAGAGATGCTCTTCATTTTATTCTGAACCTTGCAAAAAGCAACGGTGTCTGACACATAATCCAGACAATTGATAAATTTTAATTTGTCATTTTTCAAAAAATACAATCCATTGTCAGATGCCAGGAAAACAGCACTATCTGGATCTAGGAATATATCGTGAATTTCAGGATTTTCATTATTATTGGAATCATATAAGGGAAAAGGTTCAAACTTATCTTTAGTGGGCTTTTTAATAAATAATCCTTCCATTGTTCCTGCTAAAATATTTCCTTCATGGTCTTTTTTAATGGAACTTATAAAATTCAACTTTATTGAAATGGATTGTTCGCTGGTCATCCAATAATTTTTAAATTCTTTGCTTTTAAAGTTGTAGCATTGAATTCCAGAGCCTTCATGACCTATCCATAGTTTATCTTCTCCATCTAATTCAATAGAGTAAACTGCCTTTGATAACAAGTGTTTTCCGACAGGTATTTTTGTGTTGTCGTACTTAGCGTCATAAGGTAAATCAAACCTGTTTCTTTTATCCTCATCAAATATACTGACCCCATTGTAAGAGGCAACAATAAGTCTGTTAGAGTGGTCTTTTAGTATTTCCCTGCTGCTGTTATGTGCCAGGCTGTAAGGATCGTATTTGTCATAGGTGCAAAGTTTAAAAGGCAAAGTTGAACTCATTTTATTCAGCCCGCCACCGTATGTCCCAATCCACAATATGTTTTGCCTGTCGATTAACAAAGAGACCACAGATGGGTAGCTTAAGGCAAATTTAGAGTTGTTGTTGTCTTTATATATATTAAGGATTTTACTTTTTAAATCATATTTAAACAACCCCCTGTCTTGTGAATTGAACCATAGCACTGAATCGGAACACACAATGGAATTTACTTCTGAAATAGATTTATTGAAACCTTCTATTTCCAGGAATTTAAAATCATTCAATTCTTTCCGGTAATAGTATATTCCATTTTTAGTACCAACAAATATATTGTTGTCGCTGATGCAGATTTTCCTGGTGTGCTGATCAAGTGAACTAATGTCAGGGGTATTTTCTTCTAAAAATTTTTGCCTGGAAATGTCAAAAAAGGCAATACCATGATCTCTTAAACTTACCCAGATATTCCCTTCATAAATATTCACCGAATTGAAAACACAGTGAGATAATTCAAGATTGTTCAGAGGAAATACCTTAAAAGAATAATCATTGGGATTAAATTGAACCAATCCACTACGATCGATCGCAAACCAAAGCATACCGTTTTTGTCCTCAACAATATTTGTGCTGATTGTATAGACACTTTCATTTTCATGATTTTGGAAAAAGCGAAAATCATCACTTTTTTTCTGGAATAGACCCAGGCCGCCTCTCTCTGATGTAATCCAAAGCCGGTCTTTGCTGTCAACAAAAAGCCTTTTCAAAATATTGGATATCAGACTGCTTGTATCCTGATAATCGCTGCGGTAAACTTTAATTTCATGGCCATTGTAGCGGTTCAGCCCATCACTTGTAGCTATCCATAAAAAACCATTCTTGTCCTGGGCAATGTCCATCACGGCATTTTGAGACAAGCCTTTATCTATGCCGATGTGTTTGAAGCGAATTGTCTCGGTTTGGGCAAAACTGTTTATGGCGCAAAACAACACACAGAATAAGTTAAATATAATCTTCAAATAATACTTATGCACAAATTTTATATTGTATTAACATATGCATGTGAAAATACTCAAATCCTGATGTTTAATGTCAGTTCTTTTATTTTTTCTTCCAGATTAATGTCAAAATCACTACTTCTATTGAACAAACCAGAAATGCGCAGTGTGAAATAATCTTTAAAAGCTTCCTGAATTGAAATGTTTTGTTCGTTTAGAAAATCAGGGTCGGAGATCAGATCGAAAAATTGCTTATCGTTCATTACCAAAATATGTGGATTCACTGCTTTAAAAATACCGGCTTCAATGGCATTTTCATAAAACAACTGAAGCATGCTTACTGTATATTCCCTGAAAAATTCTACTTTCTTCCACACATTGGGGTACATGTTTTTAAGGTCGCGCAAAAACTCATTAGAAACACCTGCTATCCCATTGAAGAAGACAAAAATTGCATGAAAATAGCGATCCTGAAACGAAAGTGAATTGTCAAAAAGCTGGTTCTTAAAAGCACCTATTTCTTCCAGTTTTGTTTCCAGGGCATATTCTATAATCTCTTCACGGGAAGAAAAATATTTGTACAAAGTAGCCTTGCTAACGCCTATTGTTTTAGCAACCACCTGCATATTCATACTGCGCAATCCTTTCCTCATATAAATAGGGGTTAAAATTCTAACCCATTCCTTTTTGAGTTCAGGTGCATCTATTCTCTCTTTCTTTATCGGTTTTCTTCCCATTCTGTAAATTGCTTCATGCTAAACTATATTTTTGATTATAGTTTATTTTTTCTAAAAAAATGCTTAAATTCATAACTATCAAAAATACGCAGCTTATGAAAGACCTTAAATATTTTGTGTCCTATTTGGTTCCAATATCGGCATTTCTGGCAATTTATTTTGGAGGATATTGGTCACCGCTCACTTTTATTATTGCCTTTGTACTCTTGCCTTTTTTTGAGTTGTTTGCTAAAGGCACCACTTATAATTTCCCTAAAGAAATAGAGCAGCGTAAGCGCAAAGAAAAGTTTTTTGATTATTTAGTATATCTAAATGTTCCACTACAATGGGGAATTATAGCATTTTTTCTATATCGTGTAGCCTATACTCCATTGAGCAATTTAGAATTTGCCGGAATGATTCTGTCCGTTGGAATTTGTTGTGGGGTATTGGGTATAAATGTAGCACATGAGTTGGGGCACAGAAGAAAAAAATCAGAACAGTGGATGGCTAAGATACTTTTATTGAGTTCTCTGTATATGCACTTCTTTATTGAGCACAACAGGGGGCATCACCGCAATGTATCTACTGATTTGGATCCGGCTTCATCAAAGAAAAATGAACCTATATACACTTTTTATTTCCGATCAATTATTGGCAGCTATTTGCATGCCTGCAAGCTTGAGAATGAAAGATTGAGAAAACTCGGGAAGTCAATATTTACGCTTCGCAATGAAATGATAAGGTATCATATCTGGGAAGGTGGGTTGGTAACTGGAATATTTCTTTTTCTGGGTGTAAAAGCGGGAGTAGCTTTTCTTGCAGTGGCACTGGGAGGTTATTTGCTATTGGAATCGGTCAATTATATTGAGCATTACGGATTGAGAAGAAAAGAACTTTCACCGGGCAGATTTGAAAAGACAATGCCCTGGCATTCCTGGAATTCCAACCATACGCTGGGCCGCATTTTTCTATATGACTTAACCCGACATTCCGACCATCATTACCTGGCCAGTAGAAAATACCAAGTACTGCGCCATATGGATGATGCACCGCAATTGCCTACCGGATATCCCGGAGCGATTTTGTTGGCGCTGATTCCCCCTTTGTGGTTTAAGATAATGAACAAGCGTGTGGAAAGCCTGGATGAAATAGGTAAAGCGAGATTGACAGAAGAAGGGGAAATGGCTTTGGCTTCCTGAGCCAATAATAAAAACCTGAGCTCTTAAATAATTATCGAAATCAGGTTAAAAGAAAGGAAGTTTATTACCGAATCAAGGTCAAACTGCCTTCTTTCCTCAGGCTGCTTTTATCTAGAAAATCTGCATAGGCTTTATAGACAAATACATCAGGAGGGAGCAATTTTCCTTTATAAGTGCCGTCCCATTCTTCATTGATGTCATTGGTTTCAAAAATCAAGGTGCCCCAGCGGTCGAATATTTGAAATTTAAAGTTGATGACACCTTCCGCTTTAATTCCATAGCCATCATTTATCCCATCTCCATTGGGCGTAAAAACAGAAGGAGCATAAAATACCTGTTCATTGAGCACTATGATTTCAAATGTAGTATCAGCAGTACAACCTGCTTCATCAACAATACTCAATGTGTAAGTTTCACTTTCAACAGGTGCTGCTGTAACACTCTCACAGTCGGGGCAATCTAAGCCCGTAATGGGTTGCCAATCATAAGCAAGTATATTTTTCCCATCTGTAAAACTTTCGCTGTTGATTTCAATTTGTTGTCCTTCATATATGGTATATACCGAGCTGTCTGTGCGTACCCATATAGGCAGTGCAGCTTCAATGGAATCAATTATAACTGTGCTGCAGCCACTGGCATCTGTAATAGTTAATGAATAAACCCCCGGAGCTAAATTTTCGCGGATTGTTTCACTTGTACCGTCATTCCAATTGTAGGTATAGGGAGCTGTGCCGCCATTAGAGTTTATGTTAATGCTGCCGTCATTCGCATCAAAACAAGTTTCATTTTCGGCTGTAGAAACAACATCAAGTTCTTCGGGTGCTATTATGTGTATTGTTGTGTCTTCACTACAGTTGTTTTGATCTGTAATTTGAATCTGATATTCACCTGCAGGGAGATTTGAAGCATTTTCAGCATTGCTTACAGGCGGGGTCCAGTTGTATGAAAATCCTCCAACTCCCCCTGATACATTCAAAGTAATTGCTCCGCTTGTGTCTCCGTAGCAATCTGGATTGTAAGTACTTGCCTGTAAAATGATTTGTGGCTGAGAATTAATAGTGAAAGTTGCAGTTTGTTCACAACCTTCAGAAGAAGTGGCTGTAACATTGTGATTGCCATTTATCAATGCAACTGTAGCACTATTCTCCGATGAATTGTCCCATTGAAAATCGTATGGCCCCGAACCTTCAGATGGTATGGCTGTAGCACTCCCTAAATCGCCAAAACAATCTGCATCTGTAACATCAATTGTGAGTGGTACTTCAGCAGGTTCATCTATTGCTATACTTATAGAATCCTCACATGAGTTTGAATCAATAATAGTGAGATTGTAAGTTCCTGCCGAAAGATTGTTTCTGTCTTCCGTATATACGGTATCACTCCATTCAAAACTATAAGGTGAAATACCACCAAATACAGTGATATCAATGGATCCATCGCTTATACCAAAACAGCTTGCATCTATATGTGTTTCTGTAATGGCTATGTGGGCTGGTTCAGAAATAGTCTGGCTCACAAAAAAAGTACAGCCATTTGCATCTTCAATATTTCCAGAAAAGAAGCCGGGAGGAAGATTATCAATTGTGATGCTGTCATTTGGAATAAGGTTGCTCATATAAGAATAGGGTGCTGTTCCACCACTTATATAAAGTGTAATGCTTCCGTCATCTGCCCCAAAACAAGAGACATCGGTATGTGTGTGGCTTACAAATAAAGCGGAATCTGGCTCAGTAATTTCTACGCTGTCAGAGAAGTTGCAGCTATTTGCATCATTTACAGTGAAGCTATAAGTTCCAGCTCCAAGACCTGTTGGGTTATTTCCTGAAAGTTGTGGTGGTGTCCATGCATAAGTATATGGTGCTGTTCCACCAATAAGGTTTGCGATCTCTATACTTCCGTTGGAATCACCGGAACAAGTTACATTTTCAATATCGAGATTGTAACTAAAATCTGCCGGCTCGCCAATCACTGTACTGTCTATAATAGTACAGCCTTTGTTATCCGTTACTGTTACTGTATAGGTTCCGGCACTGAGTTCTAAGTTATTTTGTGCAGAAGAAACATTGTTCCAAAAGTAGGTATAAGGTGGATTTCCACCGCTGACATTTGCATTTGCACTGCCTGTTCCTGCCTGATAACAGGAATCATCTACAGCATCAATTGCAAGCAAAAGCTCAGAAGGTCCGGTGATACTGTCATCTAATGTAACTTCACAGTCAAGGTTGTCAATAATAGTTACAGAAACAGGACCGGGAGAGAGGTTATTGACTACAGGGTTGTTGGGCAATCCTCCGCTCCAATTATAGGTATAGGGCGGGTTTCCTCCGGATGTAACTGAAGCTACTGCCGATCCGTCATTTATTCCCTCACAAGAAGTATTTATAGTTGTTAAGTTGCCTTGTAGCGCTACAGGAGGTTCGGAAATGGTTACAGAACCACTAAAATCGTTGGCTGGACTTGCATCATCACTGTAATTATAGGTGTAAGTACCGGCAGCTAAACCATTAATATTGAATCCATTAGGCCCATGATTCCAGCTCATAGTTGCAGGTGGTGATCCTCCGGTTACGCTTATGGATATTGTCCCATCACTACCGCCCAAGCAACTTACATCAGTAGAGCTAATATTTGTATTGATTCCACAAGGAAGATCGCCAACTGTTGCGGTATATTGCAATAGAGCAGAACAACCGTTGGCATCTTCAAAATCAGCAATGTACATTCCGGGACCAAGTCCAGTTCGTGTAGCTCCGGGAACTCCAGCCCAAGAGATATTTTGATAGGGCGGTGTTCCTCCGGAAATTGTTATTGAAACAGATCCGTCATTTGCTCCGCAACTGGCGTCTGTTGCATTTGTATTTGCAGTAAGCGGAGTAGGTTGGTCCAGTGTATATTGCCCCACAGTGTTACAGACACCATCAGTTACGGTTACGGTATAAGTTCCTGCAGTAATACCAATATTGTTACCTTGGCTGGATCCGTTACTCCAATCATAACTATATCCACCATATCCTGCCGAGGGACCAAAACCTTGACTTGGAGTAATTTCAATGCTTCCATTGCTGCCTCCGTTACAGGGAGGTTCGTTCATTACTGCACTGAGTACAATAGAGTCCTCAATTACTACAGGATGACTGAAATCATTGGCACAACCATTTATATTTGTAATGGTAAGGTTTACATTGTATGTACCGTTTCCGGAATAAGTATGTGTTGGGTTTTGTTGTGTAGAAGTGTTGCCATCACCAAAATCCCATGCCCAGGATTGGATGTTTCCAACATTACTTGTAGAAACATCAGTAAACTGAATACTTGGTGAGCAGGACTGGTAGTTGACCCCGGCTACCCAATTGGAAGTGCTTTCCACACAAACTCTTTGTTCATTTGTGCTCCCTCCTGTAGCTCCCGACCATCCCCAGTTTACAATTGGATTGCCATCAAAATAGTCGTCAACCAGATTAGGAAATACCTGTGTGAGCATTAGGTTGCCGTCAAAATAAATAGAGTATGTGTTGGTGTTAACATCCCAGACTATTCGAACAGTATGATTTTGACAATCATCTATATTAGCACCACCTGCAACAGCGGGAACCGGTCCGGCTACATTGTGATTGATGTTTCCTCCTGAGTTTATGCCAATATGGTGTTGCTGCAGATCTGAATTTTGTGAATTGTAATAAGTATCAAATTCCACACCCAGTGAAAATGGCTGATTTCCTCCGGCATAACCAAGTCCTCCGCCTCTTTGTCCGAGTCCATTTGGGTTGCTGGTTAGTACAAACACCAATCCGTCTGCACCACTGCCATTATTACAACCTAAAAAGACAGAAAAAGTAAAGTCAAAAGAATTATTTAAGTTGATGGTTTGAACTTGATAAATAGCCCCGCCCTGGTTGTTGGCATTTTGAGTAAAGCGGTAACAATCACATCCGCTAAGTTGAACGGCATCGCCCAAAACCGTATAATTCTGTGAATATGAAATAAGCGTATAAAATAATAAAATAAAGGTCAGGTAAGTCTTTAAAGCCGATTGGTTCATCTTAAGTGATTGAAAACACTGTAAAAGTAGTTTGTTAACTGGCAATGTGTAAAAGCGCTAAAACATGTTAAATATAAACAATCGGGGAAGAATATTCAAGTGTGGATTTTGAGAGAAGTCCTATCAAAGTAGTCTAATCATCAAAACCCATTGTTTTAAAATTCCCTTTATCTTCACGCCATATTAATTGGCAAAATATGGATGTGAAGTTAAACAGCAAGATAGGATTGCCCGGAGGAATAGGTTTGGTAATGGGCGGAGTAATAGGTTTGGGTGTTTATATTATGATACCGTCAATAGCAGGAAAAGCGGGCAGTGCAACCTGGCTGGCTATATTAATAGCAATGAGTGTCTCAATTATCGGTGTCATACCATTGATACAACTCTCAAGTGCGCTTCCGGTAGCCGGTGGTGGCTACAATTGGTGCAGTCGATTGCTGCATCCGCTGGTGGGTACTTTGGTCTCTAATTTTGCATTGTTTGGCGGAAGTTCCTCTGTTTGTGTAGTTTCTGTTGGGCTTGCAGATTATTTGCAGGGTTTTCTGCCATTTGAAATATCCGTGCATTTGTTGGCCATGTTGCTGATCGGATCCTTCTTTTTTTTATACCTCTTTGGTTTACGATTGCAACTGGGTTTACAGATTGTTCTCAGCATTCAGATGATTCTGGCACTGGTATTTTATGTACTGGGGATGTGGTTTTTTCAGGATGTGCAACCCCAAATGAGTCTCGATATGCCAGATGGCTTTGCAATGGGCGTATTGCTGGCGTTTAATGTCTGTTTTGGATTTCAGATCATTACCGAAATGGGAGAGGAGATGAAAGAACCACACAAAAACATACCCCTGGCGCTTTTACTCGGTGCATTTTTTGTTTTTTTGATTTATGTTGGACTCTCTGTAGTTTATGTTGGAACTATCGGTTCTGATATTGCAATATTGGATGCTTATTTTCACGAGAACAATTCACCCCTGATTACAAGTGCTGAGGGTAAATTACCCGTATGGATGGTTTATTTTCTTGGATTGGGAGCCGTTAGTGCAGGTTTGACTTCTTTCAATGCCGGTGCTATTGCTTTGCCAAGAGAACTTTTCGCCCAGGCTCGCGATAAAACTTTGCCTGCATTTCTAGGTAAAATCAATTCAAAAACCGAAACACCTATTAATGCAATTATTGCATTCTTCTCATTGGTAATAGTATTGTTGCTTTTCGGATACACAGCAGATAATGTTGGGTGGATAGAAAAATACTTTGGAGGAAACCCCATTGATTTTTATGGAATTATGACTGTATGTGGCATTATGCTGCTTACCGTTTTCGCCAGCTTTTCTTCCTTGTTTTTAAATCAAAAATATAAAGCGCAATATGCGGCTGCATATTTTAGAATGCCTCCCTGGTTGCTTTATGTTTTCGCCAGTGTTTCTGTGCTAAGTTCACTGGCATTTGTACTTTTTCTTTTTTATGAAGCCTGGATTATTATGGTGGTTTATATTATAGTTAGCATAGCAATTGTGGGATATTTCTTCTGGAGAAAAAAATACCTCGCAGCAAAAGGCATTGAAATCGGCAATTTTCACGATCCTTTTGATTATAAATAATAGTAAAGCTTTGATTTAAGAAGCCCTATAAAACCCCTTTCCCTTCCCTTACTACAAAAGGCTCGGAATTTGTTGCGTCAATAATAGTAGAGGCTGTATTGTCGCCAATTCCACCATCTAACATGATATCAACCTGGTTTTTATATTTTTCGTAGATGTCCTCGGGTTCGGTGATATAATCAAGAATATCGTCATCCTCATGGTGCACAGATGTAGCAATCAGTGGAGACCCCAAAGCGAGAACCAGGGCTCTGGCAATGTTGTTGTCGGGAACCCTGATGCCTATAGTTTTCTTTTTGAAATCATAGAGCTTGGGTACTTTCTTGCTGGCATTCAGAATAAAAGTATATGGCCCGGGCAGGTATTGCTTCATCAACTTAAAAGTAGCGTTGTTCAGGTTATTGGTATATTCTGAAATATGGCTTAAATCGTGGCAAATAATGGAAAAATGCGATTGTTTCAGGTTTTTGCCCTTGATCTGAGCTATGCGTTCCATAGCTTTTTTATTGCCCAGTTCACAGCCAAATGTATATATAGTATCTGTAGGGTAAATAATGACTCCGCCTTTTTTTAGGCATTCAACGGCCATTTCAATTTTTCTTCTATCGGGATTTTCATTGTGCAACTTTAAGATCATTTGAATAGCTTTTTAATTGAGAAAATATAGAGTTTTGAATATAAAGAATCAATGTCAGAAACTTATACTCATTCCTAATATTTCAAAATTATTAACAAAAAAAGAGCAACCCGATCTATGGGATTGCTCTCTATATTATCACTTTGTGGTTTAAAATTACTTACCCACCAGGCTTAATGATAAATACACATCATCATAGATCATTTTGTCGCCAAGGTCATCGAAAAAGCTGCCCGATCCGTATTTTACTTTCCATTTGCTACGGTCAAAAGTGATGTTTGCATCAGCTCTTAACTCACCGTCAATAACAGATATTGTAGCAGGGAATGTTACTGGATTGGTAATTCCTTTAATGGTCAAATCCCCTGTGATTTCATACTTGCCATTTCCTTCATCTACTGCTTTTGTGATCTTAAATGTTGATGTAGGAAATTTTTCTACAGAGAAAAAGTCATCGCTTTTCAAGTGATTTTCAAGTTTTGTTTTGTATTCACCCTCAAGGTCATTGTTTTCAATAGTTGTCATGTCTATGGTGAAATTTCCGCTCAACTTTCCTTTCGTAAAACTTACATTTCCTGATTTAACCTGAATGGTTCCATTGTGTTTGCCCGTTACTTTTTTACCTATCCACTCTAATGTGGATGCTTTGGTGTCAACCTTGAAATTTTCCTGAGCTAAAATGGGGGAAGCAATGAGCATACTCATTGCAAAACTTAATACTGCAATAATTGAAGTTTTCATAATTCTGTTGGTTTTTAATGTTGTTACAATTAATGTTAGTACAACTAATGAGAAAAGAAAAAGTTTAGGCTATATTGATCTTATTTGTTTTTTAACATTCTATAACAATTGGGCAAAATGCCGTACGAATAATTGTGCATCAAAACAATCATCTTTTTTTAAGGATTTACTTTTAGGTTTTGTTGATTACAATAATTGAGCGTTGTATAGGTTAATTAGTACAAATAATGCAAAAAAGATGAAAACATCAGCATCCGTATTTTTATTGGCTCTTTTTCTTTTTATATCTGCCGAGGGTAAAGCTCAAAAAATTGGTAAAGTAAGTACCAAGGTGAAATCCACAAGCTCTAAAAAGCGAAGTGCAAGTATAACAGTCAGCCCCTATTTGCTGCCTCGTATGGATTTTTTGCAAGACAAAGAATCTGCAACTGATTTTAAAACAGTGAACCTCGGTGTTTCAGGTGGTTTGTTATTCAGGCTTTGGTTTAATGAAAACTGGGGTGTGTTTACAGGTGCTGGAATAGCCAAACGTCAATTTCAATACATAGCAAGCGGAGCATCTCAATGGGGAGGAGAAGAGCCTGGGATATATGACTGGAATGCACAGTTCAGGCATGAAAAACTCTTGGTAGAAGTGCAGGCAGGCATTGGCTGGCAGTATAATTTCAAAAAGAAGCCGGGTTCTTGTGCACGTTTTGGCAATAGAAGTACTGGTTGGTTCTTTTTGGCAGACCTGGGAATATTACTTGCCCCTGAGTTTAAAAATGAAATATTTGTGAAGGGCAATTACGAACGCTATGCTACTGGACCACAATCGAACGATCTGATAGAAACTACAGAATATCCCAACTGGACACGTGAAAATGAAATTTCTGAAAACAATGAAACACAGGTAGCCTTGCTATTCAGGCCAGCAGTGAAATATCAAATGAAAAATGTTGCCTTATTGGTCGGTCCTGAATTTCATTTTGGGCTCTCCAGGCATAAAGACCTGCTAAATTACCGATCTAAGCAACACTACAAAGTGCATACATTAGGGCTGTTTTTAGCAGCAGAATTTTAATGGCTTGGAAGATGCCATATAATTGCTTTAATTTAGAGCCATGGATTTTCAGCAATTACTCTCACTTTTGATTTTTGGGGCTTTTATAGCTATTCGTTATTTCATGAAAAGTAAGTCGGACAAAGAGGCGAAGCGAAAGCAAAAGGATGATCGATCTGAAACTACCGATAGCAGAAGAGCGTCTGATCCTGAATCAAAGCCATCCCCTTTTGGAGATTTTTTCGAAGAACTGGAAAAAGAATTTTATCCCGAGGAACATGAAGCAAAGCAAAGTCAGAAAGAAACACAGACCACCGAACCGAGTGCTGAAGAATTATTTTCTCCTTCTGAAGATCCCGAGTTTTTAAGAAATCAGGAAGAAATGCAACGAGCAGCAGAAGCTTCTTATGAAAAGGCAAAAACTGAGTTAAATTCAGGAAAAAAACGCTCAGTTTTAAAACGAAAGCATTTATCTGAAAAAAAGCAAAAACCAGCATTCAATCCCCGCAGGGCATATATGTATAAAGAGCTGCTTGACAGAAAACATTTTGAAGTTTAATCTTTGTTTTTAGAACTTCATCCTGATCTGCCCGCGCAATTCCGATCTTTTATTGCCCTCTATTTCTTCCAGTCCAGTACCTACAGTATTTCTGTCGCTAAAATGACTGATGGCATACTTAAGCCAGAAATCAAAATTCTTGTTAATATCTATTTTAATATTCAGGTAAAAACGCACGCCTTGTCCCGAATATGCAGGAATTGAGAAATAATAAAGCAGGTCGTTTTCATAAGCGTAGATTCTTGTATTCCAGGTATCGCTGTCGAAAAAGGCCAGGCGCAAATTTGCACTCAAAGGGAAATCGTCTTTAGAGAAATTAAAATCCTGGTAGATCAAAAACCCGTTTTCAATTTCATTGCCGGTATTTTTAAAGCGCACAAATTCAACCCTGTTTTTCAATGTGAGAAATGGAAATACCCTGTATGCAATATGTGCGCGCCAGTTTTGGCGGATTTCAGGTATCACAGTATTTATGGGGCCGGTTTCTTCCCTGTTGTTTCTTTCTCTTTTCTTATACCGGTAGCGGAAATAAAGTTGCACATAGCGTGAAATATCAATATTGGCCTGTGCAAAATATTCAACACCATAAGAGGGGCCATCAACCCCAAAGCGCGGCCATGGAAATTTAAAATAATCAACATAAGCCTGTAGGTTTAATTTTTTATGAGGTGTAAGCTCCCAACCCCAGTAAAGCCCGCTTTCATTTTGAACACGGGTGTTTTCAGAAAAACTATTGTTGCCAAATGAGCGGTAATCTTCAGTGAAATAGCGGAACACAGCCGCCATTTTTACGCGTGGATCCAGTTGAGCTACAAAACCGTGCACATGTGCATGTCCCAAGTGATTGTCCATGCTGCTTTCTCCAAACAAATAAAACTTCCGCAACATCAGCGCATAATCCAAACTGTAATTTCCAAAACTCTTGTCACTTAGGTAATAGCGTTGATATACTCTGTCTCCGGGATTGACCTCGGAATTGAAAAAATGCTGCACTGCCGAAACACCAATTTTCGATGCCCTGTGTTGGTATTCTGCATGGCCACCGGTTACAGTCCAGGTCAAAGTCCCTTTATTGGCCACTTCGCTTTCTGTTCTGTGTAAGCCGCTTAGTTGAAAATTACTGATCTCCAATGGTGTATTATTGGTAGTATCTATTCTCTGGACATTGGCGTCAATTCTATTTCTGGAGAAAAGACCTGTAACATTGAATTTACCCAACTTGAAAGTAGCAGCAGCTCCGCGCAGGAAATTGTTTTCATTTACAGAAGTATAGGGTTTCAACACTCTTCCCGAACGTTTTATATTCATTACATAAGGGCTTTTAGCAAAACCAAAGCCCGTCCACAAAGTCAGTCCCTGTCCGAAATTGGCCTGATAATCACCCAGTGCCAGTGCTTTTACCGGGCCTAAGTCGCGCAGGAATACATGGCCTGAATAATAATCAAAACCTCTTTGTTGTGGTGCTTTAAAAAAAGCCTCTCCGGGGTCTTTTTCGGCAGTAAAACCATAAGATATTTTATTGCGGTAATTGTAGCGATAACGCAAATACAACCTGCCCGGATTGCCTGGATATCTTGTAGCAGTACTGCCACTGTCCAATGGGCTATAGCCTCTTTTTTGCTCCAGTACTTGCGAATAGCGCAAAAACACTTCCTGCTTTCCTCCAAATACCTGTTGTTTTATAGTGGGTTGGTAGCTTTCAAAATCTTCACTGACATATATAAAAGGCAAAACTTTTTTGATGCTTTCCAAATTCCAGTCAATCACATATTTAAGCTCATAAATACTTTGAAAATAATCAAAGCGCTCGCGGTATTTCAATAGGTTATCAATCTGTCGCGGATCAATCAGACCTATGTCCAATAAGGGTTGAAAATCATCATAAACTGCTGTGTTAAGATCGATTGGGTGTCTCTCTAAATCAGTCAGACGCTCTAAATAAGTGTCAAAATCAAAACTGCCTTCACCCAGTTCTTCCAAGCTAATTTCAAGAATATCCTGGGTGCGTTGCAAAGCATTTTCATCTTCTTCCTGTGCCATTATTGTGTGGCAAAACAATGAAAGCGTGATTGCAAACAAACTTCTTTTCACAAGAAATTATTTTTTCTTCTTTTTAAAAGCATAGCTGATTGAAGCCTGCGGAGAAAACCCGAGAAATGGGTGATAGCCTCCTGATACTCCGATTGTAAGGTTATTGAGCAGTGCTGAAACACCAAAATAGCCTTCAAAAGGATTGGTTTTGACACCTGCACCAATTCTCAATTTTTCAAATGCAGTATATTCCGCGCCCAATTTTACCTGTACCGGAAAATCAAAATCTTTTTCAACTTCGGCATGAAAAGCAAAGTCTTTCCCCGGCATATATTTAATACCCAGTCGCATAATGCTTCGCAGGCGGTCTAAGCCCTGTGCCTCAAATTGAAGACGCAGCGGGTTATAAACATGTGCAGCAATCAGCAATTGCTCTGTTGCCAGGTATTGTACGCCCAATTCAAAAGTGAAAAGGTTTTTTTGACCGTATTCGCTGAGGAACAAATTGAGGTAATCAAATTGGGCACCAATGGCGAAATTTTTGCCAATCTTGCGTCCGTAGCCAATGCCTATTTGTTTTTCGTTGAAAAGGGAAGATCCTCGATAATTTACCGTGAGCCCAAAAGTACCACTTGAAGTAGGCAGGGCAGTAGAAAGGTGAAAATAACTTGTTTCTCTTACCAAGAAACGATTGGAGCTGAAAACCCCAATTGAAAAATCATTGATAAAACCGAGGCCGGCTTGGTTGTTTTGTGCGGCAAACACATCCTGACTGGTAGAACCTATTTCACCTATACTCTGAGCACCAGTACCAGTAGCTGTTCCAAAGCCTGTCGCAAATAGCTGATTCAATGATAAAACAAAGCAGAAAAATGATATGCAAAGCCATTTTTGATTCACAGGGGATGAAATTAACATTAATTAGAACAATTTCAATTGTTCCTCAGTCTAATTTTATTCTTTTTCGCTTAGCTAAAGGTGAACACTAAACTCAAAACAGGGTTGTAAATTAGACTGAATTCAAATTCTTGTACAGCTTAAAACAATGCCCCTTTCTTTCTATCTTTGCAGCAAATTATTTCAAATGGTTTATCTTACCAGGAAAGAACATTTTAATGCAGCACACCGCCTTAGAAATGAGGCGTGGAGTGATGAAAAAAACGAGCAGGTATTTGGTAAATGCGCCAATAAAAACTGGCATGGGCACAATTATGATTTATATGTAACAGTAAAAGGAGCCCCTGATCCTGACACGGGTTTTATAATGAATGCCAAAGAGTTAAGCAGGATAATTAAAAGTGAAGTTGTAGAAGTGTTGGATCACAAAAATCTTGATTTGGATGTAGAAGTTATGAAAGGCAAAATGAGCTCTACGGAAAACCTGATTAAAGAAATATGGAAATTGCTCCAAGCAAAGATCAAAGGTTGTGAGTTGCATGCCATTAAATTATATGAAACACCCAATATTTACGTGGAATATTTCGGGGAATAAAACAAGCCTATGAACAAAAATGATTCAACAGAATTCAACTATGTCAGGGAAGAACATTACAACGGTGATATTACAGATAAATTAACAGATAAATACAAGGATATTGTCAGCCTTTTGGGTGAAGACCCGCAGCGCGATGGTCTTACTAAAACACCTGAAAGAGTGGCCAAAGCCATGCAATTTATGACACAGGGCTACGATCAAGATGCGCATGAAATTTTGAGCTCGGCTATTTTCAAAGAAGATCACAGTGAAATGGTTATTGTTAAAGACATTGAGCTGTATTCAATGTGTGAACATCATATGTTGCCATTTTTTGGTAAGGCTCATATTGCGTATATTCCCGATGGAAAAATTGTGGGCCTCAGTAAATTGGCGCGTGTGGTAGATGTATTTGCAAGAAGGCTTCAGGTTCAGGAACGCTTGACCATACAAATAAGAGATGCCATTGAGGAAGCTTTGAAACCACTTGGTGTGGCAGTAGTGATTGAAGCTAAGCATCTTTGTATGATGATGCGCGGTGTGCAAAAACAAAATTCTATTACAACGACTTCTGCCTTCAATGGGGAGTTTGAGAAAAAGGCGACCAGGGATGAGTTTATTTCCCTGATTTCCAATAAATTGGTATAAATATGAACGCATATGTATTTCCAGGTCAGGGTGCCCAGTTTTCAGGAATGGGCAAGGAAGAATACAATAAATTTGATGTTGCTAAAAAACTGATTCAACAGGCCAATGAAATTCTGGGATTTGATATCGCTGCAATTATGTTTGATGGGAGCGAGGAGCAACTCAAACAAACCAGGGTCACACAACCTGCAATATTTATATATTCCACAGTACTGAGTAAAATTGCAGGAAAAACTTTTCAGCCCGATATGGTTGCAGGGCATTCACTGGGAGAGTTTTCTGCTTTGGTAGCCAATAAAGTATTGCGCTTTGAAGATGGGTTGCTCCTGGTAAAAGCCCGAGCCGAAGCCATGCAGAAAGCCTGTGATGCAGAGGAATCAACAATGGCGGCAGTGCTTGGACTGGACGATGAAAAGGTAGAGGAAATTTGTAATGGAATTGAGGAAATTGTAGTTCCTGCCAATTACAACTGTCCCGGCCAGTTGGTTATTTCTGGCAGTATAAAAGGTATTGAATTGGCAAAAAAAGAATTGGAAGCGGCCGGAGCTTTGAAAGTTATTCCTCTGAAAGTTGACGGTGCTTTTCATTCTCCATTAATGGAGCCTGCACGTAAGGCTTTGGAAGCACAAATTCGTAAAACAACATTTAGCAATCCTATTTGTCCTGTTTATCAAAATGTAGATGCCAAAGCCCATACCGATGAAGCTGAAATAAAGGAAAACCTGATTGCTCAACTCACCGAACCGGTGCGTTGGTCGCAAATTATAAAGCAAATGATAAGTGATGGTGCAAGCTCTTTTACAGAGGTAGGACCGGGGACAGTATTGCGTGGCTTGATCAAAAAAGTAGATCGAAAAATTCCTATTCAAAATCTCAGCTTTTAAGTAACTTTAGCCCATGCGATTTATACTTTGTTTGTTCATTATTCCATTCTATTTATTTAGCAATGAAGTATTCTCCCAGGAAGATGAATCATTTGAATTTAATCCCGAGCGTATTAAAGAGCCCGATGCTGATCCGGAAGAGGATGAAAAAGTAAGAATGCCGGAAGGCTATGAGCGCCCTTCAAAAAATGTATTGAAAATCAGCCCCACTGCATTGCTTTTTGGTCAAATTCCATTAACTGGCGAATTGCGCCTAATGTATGAAATGGCTACAGCTCCCCGGCAGAGCAGTTTTATAGGAGTATCTTTAAATTATTCAGGAGTGTTTCTCAGCCTGGTAAATATCCTGGATACCACCTTAACCAATCAGAAATACCAGTTTTTTGGTGGCCGGGTACAGGTTGCTTATCGTTTTTATTTACTAAAGAAAAAAGAAGCGCCCAATGGGCTTTATGTAGCCCCTCATTTTTCATTTAATTATGCCAAGTTTAAATTGAAGAATGGCGTACAATACCAAAACTTTTATTATATAAATGGCAATTTTCTTTTCGGTTACCAACTGGTAGCCGGGCATTTTGCTTTCGATGTATGTACCGGTCTGGGTTATCGCAATAATTTTACCGATTATTTCAATGGTGCACGTACCAGGCGCACTCAATTGCCGGAAGACAGGCCTGCATTTTTTCAACATTTAAAACCTACTTTAAATATTAGTTTGGGTTATGCATTTTAGGAATTGGACTTGTTGAATTAAATATCCACCATATCAATAATTTCCATAGATTTTCTCAACTCCTTTTCATTTGGGTGTCTTTTAAGGAAGGTTTCATTACTTAAAGATTCCCACTGTAAAAAACTACACAAAACATTAGATTCAATAGCTTGGACATTGTTTCTTAAAAAAGCTTTGGCATTCCAGCCCCGCCATACCTTTTCAACTTCCAGGGAATCTTCCATGCGCGCCAACCATACTGGTTGCTCGGCCATTTTTAACAGGTCTATATCACTTGTTGTGTCACCAAAGCAGAAAAGAGGTTGAGCATTCCCAAAGTGCTTGTAATATGCAGCCGGCTTGCCTTCATAGGCAGTTACCGGGAAATTCAGGTTGGGACTCAATATCCACTCGTCTAAAATTTTGCCGCTCAACATACTATAATTAGGAAAATCCTCCATCAAATGCCGGTCTTTGCGCAAGTTTCCATCGGATTGGTGACGAAGCAATACTTCGAGTCCAATGATATTTTCTGCTTTTATTGCCGCAGTTTTATTTTTACTATTATTCCATTTGGCAAGTATGGGATTTACTGCCTCTAATATTATTTTCCGCACTGACCATACATTGCTTGCTGTAATGATTTTTATATCATAATCATAGCGTTGAAGCATTGCCATCAATTTCAGAATAGGTGTGTAGAAAAAAGGTTTTTCTCTTTTAGCTTCAGGATTGTTTAATTGTGGAAATACTGCTTTGGTAATATCCAGCAATTGCCGCAGAGAAAGTCCCTCCATAATCTGAACTGCCCAGGAGTAAGGGATACTTTTATAATGCGGATCCTGCTTAAAACTCAGGGCCGAGTAGGAGAGAAAGGTATTGTAATATTCCAGGGCAGAAAAATCTTCCAGCCTGAACAATTGTCCCTCAAAATAAATATCGGGGCTAAAACCGCTGTGCATTGGTTTGAAGGCATATTGATTTTCTGAAAAATAGCGCAGTACCTTTTCGCCTATATCTCCGCAAATGATGGTATTGTCAAAATCAAAAACCACACTGCGCCCGGAATGGCGGTATTTGTATATATTTTCACCCAGCATTCGGGCGATATGACTTGTCCATCCGGCATCATAAAGCTGTTGAACGAGTTCATCTTCAGGCATATCAATATCGTATTTTCATCAGTACAGCATTATGATCCGAAAGATCCATGTGGTCTTTGCTCCAGCGTTCGCGGTATTGCCTGATGTTTCTTTCCATATAATCGGGCTGCCAGTCATTGGATTGAAACAATATATAATCAATCACTTTTTGTTTCAGTTTATCAGGATTTCCATCACCGCACATATCATTGCGCAATTCATCAGAAGTAAATTTTAAATTCCCTGAAATAGGACCATCAAGTGCATCAAGTGTGCCGAGCATTTCAGGATAAAGCTCTGGGTCTTTTTTATTGGTATTGAAATCGCCACAAAGGAAAAGCGGAATGCCTTCTGTTCTGTGTTTTTCAATCAATTCAGCCAGTTCTCGGTATTCGCTCATTTTTGTAGAATCCGAACCACCTGCCTGTAAATGGGTGCCGAGCACTTGTATTTGTTTTCCCTTCGCTTCTATTTCCACCAGTAGGGCACCTTTGTGTGCATAGCAGTCTATGCCTTCGCAAACGCTGAAATTAATTTTGCCCAATTCCTTAATGGGGTATTTGCTAAAAATCATAGCGCCACTATTGGTGCGAATGCCAAAATTCTTATTGGCAGGCCCTGCATGATAGGGATATTCTTCCTTCAAACGTCTTTTTAATATTCTTCTGCATCTTCTATCAAAAGCTTCCTGAAAAACAATGATGTCGATTTTATCATCAATAATATGTTGTGGAATTAATCGAGACCGCCTGATCGGACCTCGTCTCACCCTTAGTATCAATCGCGGCAACATTTGAATATTCCAGGATAAAATGCGGAGTTCATTTTCAGGGACTACTTCTGTGTAATCATTGAAATAGGCTGTGTCTTGCGCTTTGCAGTCATTAAGAGAAATAGAGAAAATGGCAATAAGTAAGAAAGTGATTAAAGGCATATTATTTTTTTAGTTTTAATTCAACGGCATAATGATCAGAAAGGTCTTTGCGTTTGCCTTTTCTTCTGCGTTTTCGTGGATCCCAGTCGGCTTGGAAAACCCGTACTTTTCGTTTTTCTTCACTGAATTTCACTCCATTGTTTCTCAAAAATACATAATCCAGTACCAATTCATACTCTCCAGAATTGATCAGGTCATTGCTGAAAGATACGTAGGTGCAAATTGTATCTCCTACACAGGGACTGTTGCTTGCATTCATTACAGAGAGCATGGCATCGTAATAAAAACTGTCGCGCCTCATTGTATTGTAATCGCCACCAAGAATTTGAGGCACCCCATCTTTGCTGTAAGGCAATACTACATCGCGCAATATTTGATGGTATTGCAACAGGCGTATTTTGTCCCGTTTATCTCCTTCAAATGCTTGTAGATGTGTTGACATTATTTGATATTCTTGCCCATCTTTTTCGAATGCCGCCAGTAAGCCACCTTTCCTTCCCCAGCAATCTATGCCTTTGCAATCTTCAAATTGAAATTCGGTGAGCAATTCCAAAGGATATTTGCTATAAATCATTACTCCGCTATTGGCTTTGAACGGACTGCCTTTTTTGTTGGCAGGCCCCAGGTAGTATGGATAGTGTTCTTTGAGTCCTTTATGTAAAATAGTACTTGATAGTTTGCCAAAAACTTCCTGTAGCATCAATGCATCGTAATCTTCTTCAACAAGTCTTTCGGCAATATATTTTGCCCGTATCAACTGCTTAGTTGGTTTAAAAAATCGCGGCAATAAATAAAGATTCCAGCTGAGCACTTTTAGATCAAAAGTATCCTCGTCAAATTTTGCTTCATTGACTTGTGCTTGTAAGAGTCCTGTTTCTGAATAAAGTGTGCAAATACAAATAAAAATTGCAAAAAGCCTGAGCAAAATCAATTAAAGTTTTAGTTGCAAAATGATAACATGGTAAAGATAGTACAGATATAGTAAAATGTTGAAGATGAACAGCCAATCAATAAATTGAAATCTACGAGAAATGCAAATCCATCGCACTTTATCTTATGATTAATAATCTAAAATTAATAAACGCTTAACAACAAAACTTATAAAAATAGCTATGAAATTTCAATTGATAAATTATAATATTGGATTGAAATATAACTGTCTTTAGATTAATTCTGATTTAAAATTCTATTAAAAAATAAAATTTCACAATTTAAAACTTGATTCTCCTTTAACTAATGATTATTTTTGCTAACATTTTATGTCAAAATAAAACCATGTTAATCAATTGAAAAAGGATGATAAAGAAACAAAATATGGGTGTCTACGTATAGAATCCTAATTTATAATGCATAATCAAACAATTGCTTCTTTAATAAGGGAACCAAACAAACAGATTAAACTAACTATATACCTGTCTCCAATGTATAAATCAATTATTTCTTATCTGTGGAGTAAACCTATTGACACTGTTCACTCTATAAATATTAGTCGGTATATACTCCTTGTAGCTCTTTTATTTGCAGGAGTCTTTATATCGAAACCTACTCATGCACAGGTGCTCAATACCGAATCTTTTGACGCAACTGTGTTTCCTCCAAATGGTTGGACAAGACAAGTTGTAGTTGCCAACCCCGGTGGGCAGGGTACCAATCCTGCTGTAACACATTGGAGTAGGGTAACCAACGGCACAAACCCTGCTACTACTCCAAATTCAGGAGCGGGCATGGCTCAATTTGAATCATCGGTAGTTAAAAGTGGGGGAACAGTAAGTTTAATCACTCCTGCTTTTGATTTATCTGCCAGGGAAAACAATACTTCCACTGTCACATTCTGGATGTATCGCGACAATGGCGCTTCTTCAGCTGCCGACAAAATAGATGTTTATGTCAATACCGGAACCGGAATTGGCGGAGCCACATTATTGGGGACAATTCATCGCTCGCGCAGTTTATCCCCAACAGAATCTGCTGATGGCTGGTATGAATATTCCTTTGATATTCCTTTTGCATTTTCAGGAAATACCAATCACATTATCTTTTATGCAACTAGCCAACGAGGCAACAATATGTTTATTGATGATGTGGAATGGCTGGCCTATCCACCCAATGCCCCGACTGTAACTACTGATCCATCCTCTGCTTTGCATTGCGCAGGGGAAGATGTTTCGTTTAGTGCTTCGGCCAGTGGTGCACCTGCACCTTCAGTTCAGTGGCAGGTGAGTAATGATGGAGGAAATTCATGGTCTGATATTTCAGGTGCCACTTCAACGAACTATACTTTTACTTCAGATTATGCAGATAACAACAATCAATATAGGGCTGTCTTTAGCAATAATACGGGAAGTGACACTTCTGATGTGGCAATATTGTCACTGAATCCTTTGCCCGATGCCGATACCGGAAATGATCAGCCACTTTGTATTGGTGATAGTGTGCAAATTGGGGCAGCACCTGTTGTCGGCAATACATATTCCTGGTCTCCTTCAAGTGGGTTGAGCGAAGCTACTGTTTCTAATCCAACAGCAGGCCCAACAGAAACCACCACCTATATTTTAACCGAAACCATTACCGCCACCGGCTGTCAAAATGTGGATTCGGTTACAGTTACAGTTAATCCATTACCAAATGCCAATACTGGCAATGATCAAACAATTTGCCTGGAAGAAAGTGTACAGATTGGAGCGGCTGCCGTTGCAGGAAACACCTATTCATGGTCACCTGCAAGTGGTTTGAGCGATGCTGCTGTTTCTAACCCAATGGCAAGTCCTTCCGAAACCACGACTTATATTTTAACTGAAACCATTACAGCTACGGGTTGCCAATATTCGGATTCTGTGATCGTCACCGTAAATCCTTTGCCAAATATTGTAGTGTCTGCTGATTTTGATACCATATGTAATGGTGAATCTGCCAATCTATCAGCTTCAGGAGGAAGTTCTTATTCCTGGTCGCCTGCCGATGGTTTAAGTGCTACAACAGGTTCAAATGTGACAGCCAGTCCAAATGAAACTACCATATATATTGTCACTGGAACTGATGGCAATGGCTGTTCCAATAAGGATTCAATTACCATTGTTGTCAATCCTCTTCCTGAAGCCAATACCGGAAGTGATCAGGAAATATGCATTGGGGAAAATGTTCAAATAGGAGCTACAACTGTAGCTGGAAACACCTATTCCTGGTCTCCAGCCAGTGGTTTGAGTGATGCCGCTATTTCTAACCCGATTGCAAGCCCAACAACTACTACCACTTATACTTTAACAGAGGTAGTTACAGCTACTGCTTGTCAGAATATTGATTCTATAACCATTACAGTTAATCCATTGCCAAACATTTCTGTATCAGCAAATTCCGACACTATATGTTATGGTGAATCGACAAATCTATCAGCTTCAGGAGGCAATACTTATTCCTGGTCGCCTGCCGATGGTTTAAGTGCTACGACAGGAGCAAATGTGACAGCCAGTCCAAGTGAAACTACAACTTATGTTGTTACAGGAACCGATATCAATGCATGTTCCAGTACAGATACAATAACGATTACAGTCAATCCATTACCCCTTGCAAATCCTGGAAATGATGAAGATATTTGCCTTGAAGAAAGTGTACAAATTGGAGCTACTGCTGTTGCTGGAAACACTTATTCATGGTCGCCAGCCATTGGCTTAAGTGATGCTTCTGTTTCCAATCCTACAGCAAGTTCGAATGAAACCACGACTTATGTATTAACCGAAACCATTACCGCTACAGGCTGCCAAAATGTGGATTCAGTTGTAGTTACCGTAAATCCGCTTCCTGAAGCCAATACCAGCAATGATCAAACAATTTGCCTGGAAGAAAGTGTACAGATCGGAGCGACTGCTGTTGCTGGCAATACTTATTTGTGGTCGCCTGCAGCAGGATTGAGTGATGCTGCTGTTGCAAATCCAATGGCAAGTCCGGATGAAGCCACCACTTATGTATTAACCGAAACCATTTCAGCCACCGGTTGTCAGAATATTGATTCTATAACGGTAACGGTTAATTCCTTGCCAACTATTTTAGTATCCGCAGATACTGATACCATATGTAATGGTGAATCTGCAAATTTATCAGCTTCAGGAGCAAGTTCCTATTCCTGGTCACCAGTCGATGGTTTAAGCGCCACAAGCGGAGCAAATGTAACGGCAAGCCCAAGTGAAACTATCACATATATTGTGACCGGAACCGATGGCAATGGCTGTTCCAATAAGGATTCAATTACCATTGTTGTCAATCCTCTTCCTGCTGCCAATACAGGAGGTGATCAGGATATTTGTATTGGTGAAAATATTCAAATCGGAACAGTCTCTGTTGCTGGAAACACCTATTCATGGTCGCCTGCAAGTGGATTAAGTGATGCTGCTGCTTCAAACCCTACAGCAAGTCCGACTGAAACCATCACCTATGTTTTAACAGAAACCATTACCTCTACCAGTTGTCAGAATATTGATTCAGTTATAGTAACTGTAAATCCTCTGCCAGAAGCCAATACCGGAAATGATCAAACAATTTGCCTGGAAGAAAGTTTACAGATTGGAGCTTCTGCTGTTGCAGGAAATACTTATTCATGGTCGCCTGCAAGTGGATTAAGTGATGCTGCTGTTTCAAATCCGATGGCAAGCCCGGCAGATACAACAACCTATATTTTAACCGAAACCATTAGTGCTACAGGCTGTCAAAATTTTGACTCTGTTACAGTTTCAGTGAATCCATTGCCTAACATTGTTGTTTCTGCTGATTTTGATACCTTTTGTATTGGCGAATCAGCAAATCTATCAGCTTCAGGAGGCAATACTTATTCCTGGTCTCCTGCCGATGGTTTAAGTGCCACAAGCGGAGCAAATGTAACTGCCACTCCGAATGAGACAAACACTTATATTTTAACCGGAACCGATGGCAATGGCTGTTCCAGTAAGGATTCAATTACCATTGTTGTCAATCCATTACCAGAAGCCAATACAGGCAATGCTCAAATAATTTGTCTGGAAGAAAGCATACAGATCGGAGCAACTGCTGTTGCCGGAAACACCTATTCATGGTCACCTGCAAGTGGTTTAGATGATCCCAATGCTTCAAATCCAGTAGCAAGTCCTACTACAACCACTACCTATACTTTAATAGAAACCATTACCGCCACCGGTTGCCAGAATATTGATTCAGTTACCGTTACCGTTAATCCTTTGCCAAATATTTCTGTATCAGCAAACTCCGACACTATATGTAATGGTGAATCGACAAATCTATCAGCTTTAGGAGGAAGTTCTTATTCCTGGTCTCCTGCCGATGGTTTAAGCGCCACAAGCGGAGCAAATGTAATGTCAAGCCCAAGTGAAACTACCACATATATTGTGACCGGAACCGATGGCAATGGCTGTTCCAATACGGATTCTGTTACCATTGTTGTCAATCCATTACCAGAGGCCAATACAGGTAATGATCAAACAATTTGCTTGGAAGAAAGCATACAGATCGGAGCGACAGCCGTTGCCGGAAACACCTATTCCTGGTCGCCTGCAAGTGGTTTGAGTGATGCTGCAATTTCCAACCCTATTGCAAGCCCCACTGAAACAACCACCTATGTTTTAACAGAAACTATTACCGCCACTGGTTGTCAAAATGTGGATTCAGTTGTAGTTACCGTAAACCTGCTTCCTGAAGCCAATACAGGCAATGACCAAACAATTTGCCTGGAAGAAAGTGTACAGATCGGAGCCGTTGCAGTTGCGGGCAATACATATTCGTGGTCACCTGCAAGTGGGTTGAGTGATGCATCTGCTTCAAATCCAGTGGCAAGCTCGACTGAAACCACAACTTATGTTTTAACAGAAACCATTTCAGCCACAGGCTGTCAAAAAGTCGATTCGGTTGTAGTTGCCGTAAACCCGCTTCCTGAAGCCAATACCGGCAATGATCAAACAATTTGTTTGGAAGAAAGCATACAGATTGGAGCGGCTGCCGTTGCCGGAAATACTTATTCCTGGTCGCCTGCCAGTGGTTTGAGTGATGCTGTTGCTTCAAGTCCAGTGGCCAGCCCAACAGAAACAACCACCTATGTTTTAACAGAAACCATTACCGCAACGGGCTGTCAAAAAGTCGATTCAGTTGTAGTTACTGTAAATCCTTTGCCAGAAGCCAATACCGGCAATGATCAAACAATTTGCCTGGAAGAAAGCATACAGATCGGAGCGGCTGCCGTTGCAGGAAATACCTATTCCTGGTCTCCTGCAAGTGGTTTAGATGATGCTGCTGTTTCAAACCCATTGGCAAGCCCTACAACAACTACTACCTATACTTTAACAGAAACAATTACCGCCACTGGTTGCCAGAATATTGATTCAGTAACAGTAACGGTTAACTCCCTTCCTAATATTTCAGTATCAGCAGATACAGATACCATTTGTAATGGTGAATCAGCAAATCTATCAGCTTCAGGAGGAAGTTCTTATTCCTGGTCTCCTGCTGATGGATTAAGTGCTACTTCAGGAGCAAATGTGACAGCCAGTCCAAATGAAACTACCAAATATATTGTGACCGGAACCGATGGCAATGGCTGTTCAAACACGGATTCTGTTACCATTGTTGTCAATTCATTACCAGAAGCCAATACCGGCAATGATCAAATAATTTGTTTGGGAGAAAGTGTACAGATCGGAGCGACAGCCGTTGCTGGAAACACCTATTCATGGTCGGCTGTAAATGGATTGGATGATACTGCTATTTCCAACCCTATTGCAAGCCCCACTGAAACAACCACCTATGTTTTAACAGAAACTATTACCGCTACAGGCTGTCAAAATATTGACTCGGTTGTAGTTACCGTAAATCCATTGCCTTCTGCAAATACTGGTGGCAATGTAAATATTTGTGATGGTCAAAGTATTCAGATTGGAGCTGTTGCAACAGCTGGAAACACCTATTCCTGGTCTCCTGTCAGTGCTTTGAATGATGCTGCTGTTTCAAATCCTGTAGCAAACCCTTCTGATACAACTACATATGCACTTATTGAAACAATAACTGCTACCGGTTGTCAAAACTCAAACCAGATCACTATCAATGTACAAGACGCAATTGCTGAGAATTTGATTGAAGCAGCACAGACCATTTGTGCGGGAGATGTTCCTGATGAACTTTTAGGAGAGGCAGCAACAGGAGGGGATGGCTTGTATAATTATTTGTGGGAAAGCAGTACAACTTCTTCCGGCTCAGGCTATACAGCTGCTTCAGGCACCAACACTGGACAGAACTACAGCCCGGCTGTACTTACAGAAACAACCTGGTTCAGAAGAGCCGTATCTTCTGGAGAATGTACAGATACCAGTAATGTTATTGAAATTACAGTGAATCAATATCCAGAAGCTGCTGGAACGATCAGCGGTACAACAACAGTCTGCCAGGGGGAGAACAATGTGGAATATGAAGTGCCTTCCATTCAATATGCAAGTGGTTATGAATGGTCATTGCCTCAGGGTATAAGCATTGTTTCTGGTGCAAACACAAATAATATTATCGTAAACTATTCCGATACAGCGATTTCAGGGACAATTACAGTACATGGAACCAACGGATGTGGCAATGGAAGCGTGTCTGCTGATTATAATGTGACAGTGGATCCTTTACCGGTTGAAGCTGATACCATTACAGGTGTAAGTCCTGTTTGTCAGGCTGAATCGGGAATTGTATATTCTGTGCCTCCTATTGATCATGCCACAGATTATCAATGGACATTGCCTCCTGGAGCATCAATAGTTAGTGGAGCAGGTACCAACAGTATTACAGTCGATTATTCTGATATAGCCACTTCAGGATTTGTGACTGTCACCGGAACAAATGACTGTGGAACCAATTCAACACAAAGCTTTGAAGTTACAGTAGATCCGCTGCCCGGTTCGGCAGGGTCTATTTCAGGAGCCAATACAATTTGCCCGGGTGGCCAGGGTTTTGTTTTCTCTATTGATAGCATAGCACATGCCACGAGTTATGTATGGGATATACCCTCTACTGCAACAGTTCTCTCAGGAGCTGACTCCAATGTAATTGTCATTCAATTTGATGCGTCCACTACTCCTGGCTCAATCAGTGTTTATGGTGTAAATAACTGTGGAATTAGCTCTACTTCTACTAAATCTTTTGATACCTTTCCATATGTTGAGGCTACTGCTGAATCCAATGATACGGAAGTATGTGAAACTTCTGGAAATATCAACCTGCTTGGAAAAGGGCAGGGCTTTGGTAAAGTTACCTGGTCATGGACGGGGCCAAATGGATATACTTCGGGTCAAATTAACCCGGTGCCTTTTCCTGCTACATTGGCATCACAAGGTTGGTATATAGTTGTAAATACAGACGCAAATGGTTGCTCAGTAGATGATTCATTATATATAACTGTAAAACCAGCACCACCCAGGCCAATCATTACGGCTGATGGTCCTACTACATTCTGTGAGGGTGATTCTGTAACATTAATATCAAGTACCGATTCTTCTTATGTGTCATACTTATGGTCGAATGGGGATACTACAACATCAACAACAGTAACTACCTCTGGGAATTACAATGTAACGGTTACTGGAGACAATGGCTGTCCGATCTGGGCGGAAAATGCAATGCCTGTAACGGTTAACCCATTGCCTACAGTAAATCCCGGCAGCGAACGAACCATTTGTTATGGACAAAGCACTCAAATTGGAGCATCTCCACAATCCAACAGATCTTACAGCTGGTCACCGACTGCTACATTAAGTTCTGCTACAGTTGCCAACCCAATTGCCAGTCCTTTAGATACGACTACTTATCAATTGATTGTAACCAATACTGCTACGGGCTGTGTTGACAGTAGCACAGTGACGGTCAATGTATTGCCGCCTATTGACAGCAACCTGATCAATGAAGCACAAACCATTTGCTCAGGGCAGGCTCCCGATCAATTGACAGGTAGCATTCCAACAGGAGGAAATCATTCTACTTACACTTATCAATGGGAAGTATCTACGGATAATGCAAATTTCTCAGTAATCAGTGGAGCTACCGGGCAAAACTATTCGCCACCTGTGCTAAACGATACTACCTGGTACAGGAGAATTGCTTCTTCAGGCGTTTGTACAGGTAATGAAACCAATGCCAGCAATGTAATTGAGATATCAGTATTGCCTTCTATTGATGACAATACAATTGATACTGCACAAACAATATGTATAGGGCAAACACCTGATGCATTTACAGGCTCATTGCCCACAGGTGGCAATGGCAACTATGCTTATCAATGGCAGGTCAGTACTACTTCTTCAGCTTCAGGATTTGCAAATGCACCGGGAAGCAGTGATCAGAAAGATTATACACCAGCTACTGCACATATGGAAGATACCTGGTACCGAAGAATTGTCACTTCAAGACCATGTGTTGATGCCCAATCGGATACCAGCAATGTGATCAAAGTTACGATCCTGAGTATTGACAACAACACTATTTCTGCCGATCAAAATATTTGTGTAGGTGATACGCCATCCGTTTTAACAGGATCATTGCCTATAGGAGGTGACGGTGCTTTTACTTATTTGTGGGAAAGTAGTACCACTTCAGCTTCTACAGGGTTTAGTGCAGCTGTAGGAGCCAATACCGGTCAGGATTATACTCCGGGAGGCATTTCTCAAACAACCTGGTTTAGAAGAACCGTATATTCAGGACCTTGTACCGGAAGTTTTGGAGATGAAAGTAATGTTATTCAAATTACAGCTTCGCCAATTAGCAATAACAATTTAAGTGTTCTTGGAAATCCCGGACCGTTCTGTAATTCAGGTCGTCCAACAAGTATAATTGGATCACAGCCCACTGGCGCCAATGGGAATTACACTTATCAATGGCAATATAAGTCACAGGGAAACAATTATACTGATATTCCTGGAGCTGATTCAATACACTATATTCCGCCTACATTGTCTTCTACAACTCATTACAGACGTGTTGTAAGGTCTGGAAACTGTGAAGATATCAGTCAGAAAATAGTGGTCGTAATACAGCCCAGCCTTTCAAATAATATTATCCAGGCAGAGCAAACTGTTTGTTATAATACTGCCCCCGATACCCTAACGGGAACTATACCGGCAGGTGGTGATTCGACCAATTACAATTTTGTTTGGGAATACAGCTATAACACCATGACATGGATCCAGATACCGGGTTCCAATTCCAGAAATTACAAGCCCGATTCACTGACCCAGAAAACCTATTTCAGGCGGGCTGTTACTTCAGGAGCCTGTAACAATCCTCAAATCGGCAATGCCCTCGAAATAGATGTATTGCCTATTAATCGGTCTATCTGGACGGGTAATATTGATACTGACTGGGACAAACCCATGAACTGGCAATGTGGGGTTCCTGATTATGACACCGATGTCATCATACCGCTCAGGCCTAATCAACCGCATATTTTTGATGGAGTATTGGGCAAGTGCAATACTTACTATATGGATACCGCTACTCAATTGCATATTGAAACCGGTGGAAGGTTGAATGTGAAGGAACCACCTCAGTAATAACAAAGGATAGGAGAGAAGAGGAAAGAAGAAGAAAGAAAGCAGGCGAACGATAGGGTTTTGCCTGCTTTTTGTTTTATTTGAACCTCAGAAGTTTTTTGACAGAACCTCAAATCTTAGTTTTTTAATCAACTGTACACGATTAATCAGCCCCTTTTTTATGTTTAGCAAAAAACTAAATCAATGGAAACTACCCAACAGGAAAAAGTAAGTGATTACAATAAGGATTTTGAAGAACGCGATTATCAAAAGCGAACTAAAAAAGCACAGCATTTAACGGACAATTACTACACGCTGGTCACTAATTTCTATGAAAAAGGCTGGGGGCAGTCCTTTCATTTTGCACCCAGATACAAGGGAGAGGATTTCAAATCGAGTATTTTACGGCACGAACATTTTCTTGCATCGCAATTGGGGCTTTGCAGTAGTGATAAAGTACTGGATCTGGGCTGTGGCATTATGGGGCCTGCAAGGAATATCGCCCGGGTTTCAGGTGCGTATATTACCGGCCTGACCATCAATGTACACCAGGTAGAACGGGCTAAAACCCTTAACCGCGAGTCGGGAATTGATCATTTACTGCAAGTGGTGCAGGGCGATTTTATGGAGATTCCCTTTCCCGATAATAGCTTTGATAAAATTTATGCCATTGAAGCGCTTTGTCATGCACCAAATCTTATTGCGGTTTACAAACAAGCTCTGAGCAAATTAAAACCGGGAGGAATGGCCTGTTTTTATGAATGGGCTATGACAGATCAATTCAATCCTTCAAACCCGGAGCACATAAAGATCAAGGAAATGATAGAATACGGGAATGGCATTGCTGAATTGAAAACCATAGCGGAGATTGACAAGGCTATCGAAGCAGCAGGATTTGAGCAAATAGAAAATATTGACCTTCTAAAAGTCAATTACGGAAATAATGTGCCCTGGTACAGCACCTTACAAAGTGGTTGGTCTTTGTCCCAGATCAGGCATACCAAAGCCAGTAGAACAATAGTGCACTATATGCTTAGAACACTCGAAAAACTGAACTTCGTAAAAAAAGGCGTGAGCAAAGCGCAGAAAATCTTATTGGTAGCGGCAGATGGACTAGTAGCAGGAGGGGAGCAGGGCATTTTTACACCCATATATATGGTGAAAGTAAAAAAGCCGAAGGTATAATAAGTAGAGGAGTAGGCTTTTAAAGTAATGCTAAGGCAAAACTCATGTTTCTCTATGATCCATGTTTTTGGATTTTAGCATTATTTTCCCTAATATAGGAGGACTATGAAAACACTCTTATCTATACCTTTACTCTATATCCTTATTTTAATGCTATGCTTTGCCTCATGTGCACAGCAGGTTAATTTTCAAAAATCAACACATGTCCCAGCTGCTGAAGTCGAGATGAAAATAGACCGCGATAAAAATGGCAACTACACCATTGATTTGAAAGTTAAAAATCTTGCTAAGCCGCAAAATCTCACACCGGGCAGGAAAACATACATAGTCTGGAATCAAGGTGATTATGGCAGTTTCAATCTCGGTCAATTGAAATTAGATGACAAGCTTAAAGGAAAATTGAAAGCTTCGTCTGTCTATAAGCCCAATCAAATTATAATTACCGCTGAAAATAACCCAATGGCAACACAGCCGGATAATCAGGTGGTATTAAAATCGGACGAAATAAATATTGATTAACCTTAAAACACTTAAAAAAATGAGCGATTTAAAAGAATTTCGTGACAAAGCACACAAAACAATTAACCAATTGTTTGATGATATTGATAAATTACGCGCAAAAGCTGATCAGGCCAATGCAGAGCAGAGAGAAAAAATCAATCAACGTATAGAAGAACTTCAAAAACGCAAGAAAGAACTCCAAAAGCGTTTTGATGACCTGTCTGAAAAATCAGAACGCTCTACCGGGGAACTGAAAAAAGGCTTTGAAGAAGCGCGCGAATCCCTGCGCAATTCCTGGGAAAAGGCCAGGGCTGAGTTTATGTGATTTTTTTAGGAATTTATTTATTCGTTAAAGGCAAGTCAGCAAATTTGACTTGCCTTTTTAGTGTTTGGTATTTTTATTTTCGTGAGCAGGATGTATAAATTTCTTAATTCGAAAGGTAAATCGGTGATAAACCTTGGGTTTTGTATCATCCGAAAAACGAAACCCAAAACAAATCTGAAAGACGAAAAGACTAACGTTTGAAACATTGGAGCATTAGAATTTGGGCTTATAAAAAATCAAAACTCCAATTTGGAGCACATTTGCCGAAAAGCCAGCCTGTACAGCATGCCCAGTCATCCGATGATCACCAGTTTGTGGTGGCTTCGGTCTATCTATTTAAGTAACTGAGCATTTGTCCTGCTGTTTTAAGTCGACTTGAATTTAAACAATCTACAGAATACTGTTTATAAAAGAATGTACCAACAGTCTGAAAAAACTTACTTTTGCAAGTAATGAAGTCTCTAACTGTACTATTATTGCTCCTGGCCGGATTATTCATCAGCTCATGCTCAAATGAGTTGGACCTCACTGCCGAATATGAAGAAGTTACAGTAGTATATGGCGTATTTGACACAGCCAATACCACGCAATATATCCGAGTGATGAAGGGCTTTCTCGATCCGGAAACCAATGCGCTGGAACAAGCGCAAAACCCCGATTCTATTTATTATCCAGCCAATTTGATTGTACGGATCACAGAGCGAGAAAGCAATGTCACCACTGAACTGAGAAGAGTGGTTGGCGATACTTTGAATCCGCCTATTGAAAAACCAGAAGGTGTATTTGCCAGCAGCCCGAATATACTTTATGCATATAGGCGAGAAGTAAAGAAAGGAAACAACTACGACCTGTATATTGAAAATCCCAATTCAGGAAAAATTATTAAATCCTCTACACCGGTGCTGGGGCCATACAGCATTACTTACCCTCCGAGTTTTATTGATCAGTTTAAAATCCCGTTTTATACCAATTCAAGAGGACTGGAAATTTCATGGAATAGTCCACGATATGGTAAAACTTATGATGTGCAAATCGGCTTTAATTATTTGGAGTGGGGTATTAACGAAAACAAAAGCGATGCTGTTGAAAAAACTGTGCGCTATACAACAGCTATCGGCCTGACCTCAAACACAACCAATGGTGGCGAATCAATGGCCTATAATTTAGAAGGAGATGCCTTTTTTTCAAGGCTGTCAGGTCTTATTTCTGAAGATGCATCAGTAAATAGAGCAGCGACCAACACCCCATTTGATATTAGAATTAATGCCGGTGAAGAAGAACTTTACCGATATATTCTGGTCAATAATACATTGGCTAATGACATTACCCAACTAAATGCCAAACCTGAATATACCAATATAGAAAATGGCATTGGCCTGTTCAGTAGTAAAGCCTCGGTGGTTAGAAATGGCATAATGCTTAGCCAAAGCAGCCTCGATAGCCTTTCATGCGGACAGTTTACCCGCAATCTCAATTTTGAAGGCGCCTGCAATTAATCTGCCTTTTTGTCATTTCATTGCGACATGAACGCATCCTGATTTCTTTATTTATGCCAATATTTCAAGCTTTTGCCAATTAAAGCGTATTGGCACATTCATTGACAAGTGAAAAGTGTATTATTTTGAAAATTTTAAAAACTTTTGACTAATGGGTAAAATAATTGGAATTGACTTGGGGACTACCAACTCTTGCGTTGCTGTAATGGAAGGTAATGAACCAGTAGTGATTCAAAATGAAGAAGGAAGAAGAACAACGCCATCGGTAGTTGCTTTTTTAGATAATGGTGAGCGCAAAATAGGTGATTCTGCCAAGCGCCAGGCGATTACAAATCCTGCCAAAACCATACAATCTGTAAAAAGATTTATGGGAAGGCGTTTTGATGAAATCACCAATGAAGCAGATACTGTTTCTTACAAAGTCCTGAAAGGAGAGAACAATACCGTTCGAATTGATATTGACGGACGTAAATACACCCCTCAGGAGATTTCTGCTATGACATTGCAAAAAATGAAAAAAGTAGCAGAGGACTATCTTGGGCAAGAAGTTACTGAAGCAGTAATTACTGTTCCGGCTTATTTTAATGATTCACAGCGTCAGGCTACTAAAGAAGCCGGTGAAATTGCAGGTTTAACTGTAAAGAGAATCATCAATGAGCCAACTGCCGCAGCACTTTCATATGGTCTGGATAAAAAAGACCGCGAAATGAAAATTGCTGTTTATGACCTGGGTGGTGGTACATTTGATATCTCTATCCTGGAACTCGGTGATGGTGTATTTGAAGTAAAATCTACCAAAGGTGATACGCATCTTGGTGGTGACGATTTCGACCAGGTGATTATAGACTGGTTGGCTGCAGAATTCAAAAAAGACGAGAATGTTGACCTGAAAAAAGACCCAATGGCATTGCAGCGATTGAAAGAAGCTGCTGAAAAAGCCAAGATAGAGCTTTCAGGTACTAATGAGACAGAGATCAACCTGCCATATGTAACAGCTATTGATGGGGTACCAAAACACCTTGTTAAAAAACTGAGCCGTGCTAAATTTGAACAATTGGCAGATAAACTGATTGAAAGGACTTTTGCTCCTTGTAAAGATGCTCTAAAAGATGCAGGGCTTTCTGCTTCAGATATTGATGAAGTAGTACTTGTAGGTGGTTCTACCCGTATTCCTAAAATTCAGGAAACTGTAGAGAAATTCTTTGGCAAAAAACCTTCTAAAGGTGTGAATCCAGATGAGGTTGTTGCTATAGGTGCCGCTATTCAAGGTGGAATTATGAGTGGAGATATCGATGATGATATTGTGCTTGTAGATGTAACACCACTTTCTCTTGGTATTGAAACCATGGGCGGTGTTTATACCAAATTAATTGAAGCCAATGCCACTATTCCTAAAAAAGAATCACAGGTATTTACTACCGCTGCTGACAATCAGCCTTCGGTAGAAATACATGTGCTTCAGGGAGAACGTGCTATGGCCAAAGACAATCGCTCAATTGGACGCTTTCACTTAGATGGAATACCGCCTGCTCCAAGAGGAGTACCACAGGTTGAAGTGACTTTTGATGTCGATTCAAATGGTATTCTAAGCGTATCTGCGAAAGATAAAGGAACTGGCAAAGAACAAAGTATTCGTATCGAAGCCAATACCGGTCTTTCTAAAGAAGAAATCGAGAAAATGCGCGATGAGGCCAAGGCCAATGAGGAAACCGATAAGAAAGAACGCGAAAAGGTTGAGAAAATCAATCAGGCCGATTCTCTCGTCTTCCAGACTGAAAAGCAGTTGAAAGATTATGGAGACAAAATACCAGAAGAGAAGAAAGGGCCGATTGAAGAAGCCTTGAAAAACCTGAAAGAAGCACAGCAAAGCCAGGATCTTGAGAAAATAGATCAAGCTGTAGAAGCGATGAACACAGCATGGTCTGCTGCTTCTCAGGATATCTACAATGCACAGCAGCAAGAAGGTGCTGCACAAGGCGGAGCTGAAGGTGAGACCTCTGCTGAAGGCCAGGAAAAAACTGATGATGAAGGCGTGCAGGATGTAGAGTACGAAGAAGTGAATGATGACGATAAGAACGATAAGAAATAAGTTCTTTTCATTGAAATACACATTCAATTACAGAGCCTCTCCAATTTGGAGGGGCTTTTTTACATCAATATTCTGCCTTAAAAAGTTTCACAAACACTATTTTCGCAGAAATCAGTTGGCTCATTTATCAGGAAATATCAAGGGCCTATGACTTCAAATATTTTGCAAATGCCAATTTTGATGGCAGACAACGAATTTTAATTTCAAGTACAGATTGTTGAGGCAAAGCATACGGATGAGATACAAACAAGAATATATTGTGGTAAAAGATTTCCTTAAATAATTACTTCATACTCCCTTTAAATGGACAATATAAGATTAGGACTGAAAGAAAACTGGAAGCAATTTAGCCTGCTGGTCATTATCAATGGTTTTGTAGGTGGAATGGTAGGCTTAGAGCGTTCTATTTTACCACAAATTGCAGAACAGGAATTTGCCATTGCAGCCAAAACAGCCATTCTTTCTTTTATTGTGGTTTTTGGTGTAGTAAAAGCCCTTTCCAATTATTATGCAGGAGCATTGGCCAATAGATTTGGCAGAAAAAACCTGTTGGTACTTGGTTGGATAATAGCAATTCCTGTCCCCTTGATTTTAATGTATGCTCAAAGCTGGAACTGGATAATTGCTGCAAATGTACTGTTGGGAATCAATCAGGGCTTGGCGTGGAGCAGTACGGTTGTCATGAAAATTGACCTGGTGGGAGATAAGCAGCGCGGCTTTGCGATGGGGCTCAATGAGTTTGCCGGTTATCTTTCTGTGGCCATAGTGGCATTTCTTACGGGGTATATTGCAGGTGAATACGGTATTCGCCCATATCCCTTTTACATTGGTATCGCTTTGGTTATTTTGGGTTTGCTGGGCAGTATTTTTTTAATAAAAGATACCCGACATCATGTGGCAAAAGAAACAGTTTCCAATAAAGTGATCAAACTGAAAAACATATTTTGGGATACGACCTGGAAAGATAAAAACCTGGGATCTGTATCACAGGCAGGCTTAATCAATAACTTGAATGACGGTATGGCCTGGGGGATTTTTCCAATATTGCTTGCGAGTAAAAATTTCAATTTGGAGCAAATAGGAATAGTTACGGCAGTTTATCCTGCTGTTTGGGGTATCGGGCAATTGTTTACCGGAAGAATGGCAGATAAATTCTGCAAGAAAGACATGCTCTTTTCCGGAATGTTGCTTCAGGCCATTGCACTGATCTTTTTTGTTTGGGCCAATTCCATGTTTCATTTTGTGACCCTGGCAGCTGTTTTAGGCTGGGGCACAGCAATGGTTTACCCTACATTTCTGGCAACTGTGGCCGAAAACACACATCCACAGGACAGGGCAAAAAGCATTGGTATTTTTCGCTTTTGGCGCGATATGGGTTACGCCATTGGTGCTATTCTAACAGGTATTATTGCAGATACTTTGGGTATTATTCCCGCCATTGTTTTTATTGGAATACTCACTTTCATTTCTTCAGCAATTATTTACATCCGAATGAGCTGTGGTGAAGGTACATCAGTGAAAATGCTCGATTGGATATTTGGTAAAAAAGCCATGCAGGCTCCTGAGCAAAATTAAACCTCACTCCCAAATTTCATAAGCAGCTTTTTCCAGTGCTTCGCGATGATCGGGATGGGCAATTCTTATCAATTCCTTATTGCGCTCTTCGATGGTTTTTCCGTAAAGATTGGCGACTCCATATTCCGTTACTACATAATGCACATGAGCTCTTGTAGTAACTACACCGGCACCTTCTTTAAGTGTAGGTACAATTTTAGAGTCCCCTTTTTTTGTGGTGGATGTGAGTGCAATTATTGGTTTTCCGCCATCTGAAAGAGAGGCTCCACGCATAAAATCCATTTGTCCGCCCACCCCTGAATAAATTTTGCTGCCAATAGAATCTGCGCATACCTGTCCTGTCAAATCAATTTCTATGGCACTGTTTATGGCTGTTACTTTAGGATTTCTGCGAATTACATCAGTATTGTTTACATAGCTGGAATCAAGCATTTTGACCAAAGGATTGTCATCAATAAACTCATATAGTTTTTGGCTGCCCATCACAAAAGAGCCTACAATGGCCCCTGGGAATTTATGCTTGTTTGCACCATTGATAACACTTTTTTCTACCAGGGGAATGATACCGTCAGAAAACATTTCAGAGTGAATGCCCAGGTCTTTGTGATTTTCCAAAGCCGCTAACGCAGCATTTGGAATGGCACCGATACCCATTTGCAATGTAGCACCATCTTCTACCAGTCCTGCAATATTTTTTCCAATGGCTGTTTCAGTATCCGTGAGCGCTCCTGCTTTTGTTTCCGGAAGAGGTTCATCGTGATACACCATTATATCAATATGACTGATGTGAATCATGCTATCGCCATGGGTTCTGGGCATATACTTATTGACCTGAGCAATTACCAGTTTAGCAGCTTTTTCTGCTGCCAGTGAAGTGTCAACAGAAGTGCCCAGTGTACAATATCCATGTTTGTCCGGGGGCGATACAGTAATTAGTGCTACATCTACAGGGATAATATTTTTGTTGAAGAGCAATGGTGCTTCACTCAAAAAAATGGGAATATAGCTGCCGCGGCCATGTTGTATAGCATTTCTTGTGTTTTGGCCTACAAACAGTGCTTTTACATGAAAGGCATTTCCACATTCTTCACTTGCATAGGGAGCTGTTCCTTCGGTGTGCAATTGATAAATGCTGACATTTTTCAGTTCATTGTGTCTTTCCGATAATTTTCGAATGAGCTCTTGAGGAGCAGCTGCTGCGGTGTGAATAAATAGATGATTCCCCGATTTGATTTTCTTTACGGCTTCGGTTGCACTTAATTCCATAGCATTAGTTTTTGTCTATAGGATTAAGCTATGCATTTGAAATGGAAAATAATAGTTTCGGACTTGGTATCTGTGATAATATTGCCTATTTATTCTTAAGCTGAAAGTTTAGCATCAATATTTTGTCTTAAAAATTTTCACAATCACTATTTTCGCAAGTTATGAAGCAGATTGTGCTCTATTTATTTTTTCTGATAATTTCTTATGCCGGGTTCACACAGGAATCGGGTTTGGCTGAATTTATCAGAAAAATTCCTACCGCATATGGTCCTGAAGATCTTGTATATGATAATTATGAAGGTAGGAGCCGCGTCTTGATATCTTCCAACAATAGATGGGCAAAACAAGCGGAAGAAGGAGCCATACTGCAAATGAACCCCCTCAGCGGTTATAATGAGGCAATGCCCATTCACAATGATTTAAAGCCTTTTTTCCTGGCACCACACGGCATTGATATCGTTAAGGAAAATGATGGGCAGATTTATCTGTATGTCATCAATCATGAGCCGGAAGACAGCACAAACAGACATAAGGTGATTAAATTCCGGGTTTATGACAAATACCTGGAAGTGGTGCAAATATTTGAAGATGAGTTGCTTATTTCGCCTAATGATATTAGTGCAAGACCCGATGGAAGTTTTTATTTTACCAATGATTCAAAAAGAAGCACGATCAATTTTGGCTATTTAATGGAAAAAATATTCAGGGTGCGCAGCAGCAAAATTGTTTATAAAAACAGCAAGGATGAATTTAGTATAGTTGCTAAAAGATTGGCCTATGCCAATGGAATTTGCAATAGAAACGACAGCCTCTGGATTTCTACCACACAAAAGAAACAATTGCTTTATTATCAAATTTTGGAAGATGGTCGCTTAGAAAAACTGGGCAATCTTGCCCGAATAAAAGGCATGGACAATCTGCATATGCAGGGAGAATGGATTTACACAACAGCTCATCCGAGTTTTAAGAAATTTGTAAAACATGCATCGGACAACCCTATGAATGTTTCCCCTTCTGAGGTTTATGCCATTCACAGTAAAACAGGAGCAATTAAAATGCTGCATTCAAATGATGGCAATGTGATCAGTGGAGTATCTGTGGCACTTCCCATTGGCGAGCGTATTTTTGTCGGGCAGGTTTTTGATGATTTTTTGGTAGAGCTGGAATGGAACCAATAAACCAGCTAATGGTCATGTTTTAAAGCTGCTCCAGCTGTTCCAGGATGCTATTGACTTCTTCAAGATTAAACCCTTTTTCCTTCAGGTATTCAAATTCACTTCTACATTGTTCGATCAGTCGATTGCGCTGTGCATTTAGATCTTGAAAAGATAGTTCTGTATCGCCTTTCATCAGGAATTTATTTAAATCTACAAACTGATTGTATAATAAAACTCCAAGATTGTAGCGTATTTCCAGAAAATCAGGATCGAGTTTTAAAACAAAGCGGTAGTATTCTTTAGCTGTTTCATACATTTCCTGTTTATCGTACAAAGTGGCAATGGCCAGTGCCAATTGAATATTACTTGAATCTTTTTTTAAGTCTGTTTTCAGTTCCTTGATAATTTCATCACTTTGATCGCTAAGCAATGCATAATTGACAATGTCAATGTTTATGGTTTTGTTTTGAGGAAAGTGTTTTCGGCCATCCATCAATACCTCTAAGGCCTTTTCGTAGTTGTTTTCTGATTGATACAAATAACTAAGGTTGAGAAATATTTCAGGTAAAAAATATGCTTTGTTCAGTAGCGATCTGTAAATTTCAATAGCCGCCTGATTATCTTGTTCTTGCTCCAGTATAATGGCGTAATTCAACCCTACATCTGCAATAGTACTTGCCTTAAAAGCCAGGTGCCCAATAATGTTTTCGTATAAATTTCTGATCAATTGAAGTGCATCTTTGTTCTTGTCCTCAGATAGTAGTTCCCGGGCAAAACTTATAATTCTTTTAAGTATTTGATTCGCGCTGTTTAAGTAAACTTTATTTCCTGAGCCTTTTTGCGCTGAAAGTTCATAGGCTTTAAGATAATAATCAAATGCTTTTTGAATGGCTTCAAGTCTTTTGCCAATGTCTGCTTTACCATTGCTTTCAAATATGCCTTTATGTAGCCTTCCGTACAGATAATGATAATAAGGATCTTTTGCGTGTTTCTTATTTTCTAATAGATTGTCCAATTGTGTTTGTGCCTGCTCATATTTGCCATTTTGAATCAACAGACTGATATTTTCCGGCTCAGTTTGGGCACTGAGCAGGCCAAATGAAACAAGGCAAAGACATGTCAATAAATATCTCATAATGTACTCAGCATTCCGGCAATGCAAGCTGTCATAAAACAGGCAATAGTGCCACCAATCAATGATTTAATCCCCAGCTCAGACAATGTTTTTCGCTGTGAGGGAGCAAGAGAGCCAATGCCTCCAATTTGAATCCCAATCGAAGCAAAATTGGCAAATCCGCATAAGGCATAAGTAGCAATAATTATAGATTTTTCATTGACCAATATTCCACTTTCTCTGAATTGTCCCAGCGAAGCATAGGCGAAAAATTCATTGAGTATTGTTTTTTCCCCTAAAAGTTGGCCGACCAGTACCATATCTTCTGAAGCAACGCCCAGTACCCAGGCCATAGGGGAGAAGATCATGCCGAGTAAATACTGTAAAGTCAAACCAGAATAGCGGCCATCGGTTTTTTCTGCAATTACTTCATTCAACCCGGTCCATACACCGATCCATTCCTCAAACATATAGTTAAACATATACATAAATGCGGTAAAAGTAAGCAGCATTGCACCCACATTAACAGCTAGTTTTAAACCGTCCGTAGTACCTATGGATATGGCATCCAGAAAATTCGCCCCGATCTTTTCTTTTGGAATAATGATATTTCTGTTGATATCTGGGTTTGTTTCAGGAAAAAGCATTTTTGCAGCTACAATAGCCGCAGGAGCAGACATAATAGAGGCGGAGAGTAAATGTGCTGCAAAAAGCTTTTGTTGCTCTATATCTTTTCCTCCCAGAAAACCAATATAAGCCGCAAATACTCCACCAGCAATGGTTGCCATGCCTCCGGTCATGAGTGTCATTATTTCCGATTTGCTCATTTTGTCAAGGTATGGCCGCACAAGTAAGGGCGCTTCTGTTTGTCCCAGGAATATATTCCCTGCTGCCGAAAGACTTTCCGCACCTGAAAGCTGCATGGTTTTGCTCATTACCCAGGCAAAAAGATAAACAATGCGCTGAAGTATGCCCAGGTAATACAAAAAAGAACTCAATGCTGAAAAGAAAACAATGGTAGGCAATACCTGAAAAGCAAAGATAAATCCAAAAGTCTCGGTGTCTGACACCAGGCCAGAAAATAAAAATTCGGCACCTGATTTGGAAAAATTTAAAATATCAACAAAGCGCTCAGAAATCCACTGAAAAGCAATTCTTACCCAGGGAATGTACAATATGCTTATGGCAAAAATAAACTGAAGAACTACTCCTGTAGCAACGAGCTTCCATTTTATGGCTTTTCTATCGGCACTCAGCGCATAAGCAATCCCGAGTAAGACCAATATGCCAAAAGCAGCTCTGAGTATATCCATGAATTTTTATTGATGGCTGAGCATTTTGTGATTAATCATTTTCACGCTTGTTAATTTCATCGCGAATGCGGGCAGCCAGCTCATAATCTTCGTCTTGCAATGTTTTGTCCAGCAATTTCTGCAATTGCCCCAAAGTTTTTCCTCCAAGTCCTTTTTCTTGTTTCTCCTCTTTGGCAACACCTGCCTCGGGTTTGCCTTTAGAGGCTGCAGCCACATCATCGTCCATCACTATGCCGGCTTGTTCTAAAATATGATTGTAGGTATAAATAGGGCATTCAAAACGAATGGCCAGCGCAATGGCATCTGAAGTGCGGCTGTCCAGTTCATAGCTTTTTCCATTTAAGCTACAATGCAGGCGGGCATAAAAAATACCACCCTTCAAATCACTGATCCAGACTTCATTGAGTTCAGCATGAAAAGTGTTGAACATCTGAAAAATCAAATCGTGGGTAAGTGGGCGGTTGGGTTTTACTTTTTCAATTGCCACAGCAATGGATTGCGCTTCAAAAGGCCCAATAACAATGGGCATACGTCTAACGCCTTTGAGCTCGCCCAGTACAACCGCAAATGAATTTGATGTAGAAACGCTGTGCGTAATATTGATTATCTCTAATTCTATTTTATCATCCATACTCATAGCGCAAAGTAAAGAAAAAGCGGCAAATAATCATTGCCGCTTTTCAATTATGCTTGATTGCATAGCAATCAAAATATTTAAAGTTCTGTAATCTTAGTTATTTGATTCCTTAAACTTTTTCAGTGCTTCATTCAACTTGGGAACCACTTCAAAAGCATCTCCCACAATACCGTAATCGGCATGTTTGAAGAATGGAGCTTCCGAATCGTTGTTGATCACCACAATCGTTTTACTACTGCTTACCCCGGCCAAATGCTGAATGGCTCCTGAGATGGCAACAGCTATGTATAAATTCGGACTGATGGTGATTCCCGTTTGACCTACGTGTTCGTGGTGAGGTCTCCAATCTACATCAGATACCGGTCTGGAACAAGCAGTGGCAGCACCTAAAATTTCTGCCATTTCTTCTATCATTCCCCAGTTTTCTGGCCCTTTCAAACCTCTACCGGCAGATACCACCAATTCAGCTTCGGGCAATGGAATACCGCCTTTCACCAAATCTCTGCTCACTACTTTTATTCCAAAATCGCTATCGGCCAAATCAACGGAAACAGCTTCTACACTTGCAGAACCTTCTTCCTCTTTCACTGGGAACGAGTTGGGATTAATGGTAATGATTTTCTTATCAGTGGTGATTTTGTAGAATGCAAATCCCTTTCCTGAGAAAGATCCTTTTTTCACAACAAAACCATCTGAAGTATCTGGCAAATCGCTCGCTCCTGAAACCAATCCTGCTTTTAAACGGGCGGATAATCTTGGTGCAACAGCTTTTCCCGTACTGTTGAATGACATTACGATCACCTCTGCATTTATCTGATTGGCAACCTCTGCTATTGCTTTGGTATAAGCTTTTGAATCTTGGGCATTTAAACGCTCATCATTTACATGCAATACTTTTGAAACTCCGAGTTTGCCAAGTGCAGATAGTTCACTCTCATCAGCCGTACCCAATACCAATGCAGTAGCATCACCCATTGCAGCAGCGTAAGCCACAGCTTCTTTTCCTTGTTTTTTTATTTTGCCTTCAAAACTTTCGGCATAGACTAATATTGACATATCTTATATTGCTTTTGCTTCGTTATGTAATTTATCAACTAATTCTTCTACATTTTCAGGATCAATCAGTGTTACTTCCCCTCTTCCTTTGGGTTTGTCGTAACTTTTCACCTCTGTTAATGCTTCCACGTCAGCAGCGGGAATAACCTCTAGTGGCTTTTTCCTAGCAGCCATAATCCCGCGCATATTTGGAATCCTGGCTTCTGCCATTCCTTTTTGGGCACTGACTACAAAAGGTAAATTGACTTCCAGTTTTTCCTCTCCGCCTTCAATCTCCCTTGTGAGAGTGGCTTTCTCACCTTCTACCTCAAGCGAAGTAGCAAGGGTTACAAATGGCTGATCGAGCAATTCTGCCAGCATTCCACCTACATTAAAACCATTGTAATTAATGGTTTCCTTTCCAGTGAGAATTAAATCATAGCCTTTGTCTTTGGCAAATTCAGCAATTTGTGCAGCAACATAAAAACTGTCTTTTTCTTCTGCATCAATTCTCACTGCATCATCTGCACCTATGGCCAATGCTTTCCTGATAATTGGATCGTTCTCCCCATTACCAACATTTACAACGGTTACAGTACCGCCATTCTTTTCTTTCAACTCCATAGCCTTGACCAAAGCATACCATTCGTCCGTTGGATTCATGATCCATTGTACGCCATCTGTATTAAACTTCGTATCATTATCGGTGAAATTGATTTTTGTAGTGGTGTCTGGCACCTTACTCACGCATACTAATAATTTCATACTTTCGATTTTTAAATTTTGCTTTGCAAACTTAAACAATGAAACACTAAAATGGAAACACAGCGACTAAAGCGATTGTTTGACTTTCTTGAGAAAAATCCAACTGATACTTTTGTGCTCTTTGCCATTGCGCAGGAATATTTTAAACAGCAGGATTTTCAAAATGCTGAAAAATATTTCAGGAAGTTGATTGAAGTAGATGAAAATTACGGGGGTGCTTATTATCACCTCGCTAAGGTTTATGAAAGCACCGGAGCTCATGATCAGGCTGTGGAAACTTATAAAAAAGGTATTGAAGTGAACAAGCGCATTAAGGATATGCACACAGTAGGCGAATTGCAACAGGCCTTAACTTTAATTGAAGACGATGCTGAATAAATGGAGAAAATTTCTGGAAACCGAAAAGCTGTTCAATAAGGGGCAAAAAATCCTGTTGGCCGTAAGTGGCGGATTGGATTCTATGGTATTATTGGAATTTATGCTCCAAATACAACAGCCGATTATTGTCGCACATTGTAATTTTAAATTGCGCGGAAAGGAATCTGATGCGGATGCGTCATTTTTGCGTAAAAAAGCCAAGGCAAAGGGATTTAAAGTATTTGTAAAAAATTTTGATACCGAAAAATTTGCCAATAAAAATAATGTGTCCATACAAATGGCAGCTCGACAATTGCGCTATACTTGGTTTGAGAAATTGCGAAAGGAACAAAATTGTGATTTGATAGCCACGGCACACCATGCGAATGACAATGCCGAAACCCTGCTGATGAATCTGGCGAAAGGCACTGGCATTTCTGGCATCAAGGGAATATTGCCCAAAAAATCGGTGTTGATACGGCCATTTCTGTGTTTCACCAGAGCGGAACTGCAGCAATTTGCCGAAAAAAACAAAATTGACTATAGGGAAGATGCCAGCAATGCCTCTACCAAATACGAGCGCAATTATGTCCGTCATGAAATTGTGGCAAAATTTGAAAACCAATATCCTGATTTTGTTGAGAAAATGAATGCATTTGCTTTTAAAATGCAAGATGCAGAAGCCATTTATAGAACAGGATTGGAGCGCATTTTGAAAAAATTGATTGAACATCGATTGGAGGCGCAGTTTGTGTCCATACTAAAACTGAAATCTTATACCTATTGGAAAACCCTGCTCTATGAGTGGCTGTCGCCCTATGGTTTTAAGGAAAATCATTTGCCTGAAATAGAAAAACTATTGAATGCCCCGCCTGGCAAGGAAATCAAAAATGAGGCCTACCGGATTTTGAAAGACCGCAAGTTTTTGATTTTATGTGCCAATACCAATGAGGGTAGGGGATTGGTAGCCGTATCTGAAAATCAAAAGGCGGTGAGTGTGGGCAATGTGCATTTTACCTTTAAAAAGGCAGATCGTACCAAAATCAATATCAACGATAAATCAGCTTATGCTTTTCTGGATTGTGACAAACTGCACTTTCCCCTGGTAATCCGGCCCTGGAAAAAAGGCGATTATTTCTATCCGCTGGGAATGAACAAGAAAAAGAAAAAGGTGAGCAATTTCTTTCAGGACAAAAAGCTGAATGCCCTGGAAAAGGAAAATATCCTATTGCTTTTTTCTGGCGAAAAATTGGTTTGGGTCTGCGGCCATCGTATTGATGAACGGTTTAATATAGGAGCAGGGACAAAAAGGGTTTTGAACGTAAGGGTGAAAGAGAAATAGACAATAATTCTGTTGTCAAAAGTTTTTAACAACAAATCTATTGTTAAAGTAGCGTTAGCTGACCTCAAAGTCTTTCTGAAAAAGCCTTGATGGCTTTATTTGCCTGCAAAATATGCCGCTGATTGTGGTAAATCACTACTCGAAAAGTATCTCCCAATTTCAGCTTTAGCCATTTTGTAATGGAAATATTGCACTTTGTTTTGTTCAAACTCACGCTTCTAGATTTGTTCAGGAGTTCAATCATTGTGATTTGGTTGTGAATGAAAGCATCCAAAACAGATCTATCCAGTTTACTATGGAGTGGGTTTTTGTCCCTGAAAGTTTTCATTTTATTGGGCTTTTCCCTGGGCAGCATCATATTGGCAAAGTAATTTCCCGATAAGCCGCTTTTATAATTCTCTTCGGAAGGGTGCTGCTTTTCATTTATGCGCTTTGAAATTTCAGGATTGTAATAGTCTGCATAAAGATTTAGATGTTGAATGCATTCCAGCACACTCCAGCTTTCGGGCTTGCTTTTCCAGTTTAAGGCTGCATCGGGCTGGTTTTTTAGTTTTTCCACTTCATTGAGGTTTGCCCGTGTTCTTTCTATCAAATCTTCAATAAGTTTTTCGCTTTTGATACGCATCTTTTTATTTACAAAGATGGCAGATGTATGAAAGATAAATATTGATTGAAATCAAGATTTTTTCAATCTCGAAAGGGTTTCGGCACTCATGCGCAAATAATTGGAAATATGCTTATTGGGAATTTCCTGAAAAAGCATGGGGCTGCGCTTCAATACCCTGTTGTAGCGTTCTTTTGGCGAAGTTGTGAGCAAATCCTTCTCCCGTTCTATTTGCTGTAAAATCAAATCTTCCAATACCTCAATCCAAAGTTTTTGATATTCTGGCTTTTGATGAATCACTTCCATCATGCTGTTTTTTGAAATCACTTTTACAGTCGTTTTCTTGATGGCCTGAATATAAAAATCAGAGGGTTTTTCCGTGATATAGGAATCAAGGGAAACAATGATATTTCCCCGATAAGCAAAACGAATGATCTGTTCTTCGTCATCATTCAGTACAAAGACTTTCATGCTGCCACTTTCCACAAAATAAATATTGGTATCAACACTGCCTTTCACTTTTAGGAATTCATTCCTTTGCAGTTCTATTTCTTTTTCAAATAGCTGATGGGCCTCAATTAATTGGAATACTGCGTTTTGCAAAATCTCTATTTTTCGACAGAAAAAGAAAGCGCTTTTTAAGAGCGATCTGGCTAAAAATACAAATTAAAGTATCAAGATGCTTTAGCCCAATCCAGGGCAATTTCCAATTGTTGTTTGCGGTTCAAGTTGCTATTGTCCAGCACTTTTGCGTCCTCGGCTTTTCGCAATGGGGCAATTTCACGATTGGAATCAATTTCATCGCGCTTATGAAGGTTTTTCAGCACCGTATCAAAATCGGTTTTTTCACCTTTTTCAAGTAATTCATCCAATCTGCGCTGTGCCCGAATTTCAGGGCTGGCAGTCATGAATATTTTCAGTTCTGCACTGGGAAATACCACAGTACCAATATCCCTGCCATCCATCACAATGCCTTTTTTGCGGCCCAAATCCTGTTGCAATTTTACCAAGTGGGTTCTTACGGCACCAATTTTACTCACCTCGCTCACATTTTCAGAAACTTGCATGGTACGGATTTCCCGCTCTACATTTTTATCGTTCAAATGGGTAATGTTTTGTCCATTTTCCTGTCGGAAATCAATGTGGATATAGGACAATGCTTTTTCTATGGCGGGAGCATCTTTGGGGTCAATATCATTTTGCAAGCAATACAAAGTTACTGCGCGATACATGGCACCTGAATCGATATAGAGGTAGTGTAGTTTTTTTGCCAGTGCCTTGGCCATCGTGCTTTTACCACAGGAGGAGTGACCATCAATTGCAATTACAATGTCTTTATTCATTCCCGTTTTTTGCCGCCCTTGTTTTGGTAAATTTATTGAGATTGATGCCTACGCTAAAATGGTTTACAGCCCCGGCCAAGTGATATCTGCCGCGGGCAAATCCAAAATCAAATTGCTTGATTTTAATGCCTATTCCAAAGGAAAATCCGGTAAGCCCACGTTTAGATTCAAAGGACATGCTTTGCCTCAATTGGTGATTGTAGCCAAACCCAATGCGAACCACTTTGGCAATGGTCAATTCCCCACCCACAATGAAATGGCGCATTAAATTGTCGAAAAATATTCCGGCTTTGCTCTCCGTTTCTTCTTCACCAAATAAGGGCTGCTCCGTTTGCAAATCATTCTCATAGCGCAAATTAAAACGATGCAAATTGTGATACACCACACTGATGCGGAAAGGCAATTTTTTAAATCTTTTTGAAAAACCCAATTGAATGTCAAATGGCAATGGTTCGCGATTACTGCCTTCGTAGGCCAAAAACTGAAATCCAATATTTTTCACCAGAAGAGTAGCTGTGAAATATTTAGATGAATCATTATAAGCAGCAGCTAAGTCCAGTGCAGTTCCCAAAGAGGTATATCCGCCACCCATTGAGGAAATCAGCATTTTCACATTGGCTCCGTAGGAATATTTTTCGTCATATTGGCGCGATCCTCCAACATTGATATTGTATTCGCTGGCACTAAAGCTCCCATTTTCAACACCTGTTTCATCTCTTTGGGAAAATCGGCCATAGGAAATGTATTGAATGCCGCCCTGAAAAGTCCCAATATCATCCCAATGCCTGGTATATCCTGCATAGCCAAAATTGATACCGGAAAAGTAAATGGCCGAATTGGCAGTAACTTTATTGTCCATGGAAGGATTGAGCAGTGCGGGATTTACAAATCCCAGTCCAGGATCATCGTCCATCACTGTGATTAAGTTTCCCCCGGTGGCAGTAATCCTGGGCGTGGCAGGTAGGTTGATAAAATTGTAGGTGCCAGTCCCTCCAATTTGGGCAAACACATTCAATGAGAATATTGAAAAACAAATGAGTGAAAAATTGCGCATGGAGGAATACAAATGGAATATTTTTATTGCCAAAAACGATGCTTGAAGATAATTATTTCTAAAATGGTTTTAAAATTGTGCTGAATTTGATTTATGATCCTAAAAAAAATGTGCAATGCTTAAATCCGGAATATACAATTGCTTTTTAATTGTATAATGCTGGTTAAAAGGTGTTTTTCGTCATTAATCCTTTCTTCTAATGAATACCCCGGGTTGAACTGCACATTCGTCTATTTCAAGACCTGAGCTAAAAGCGCTCTGGTAATAGCCTTACTTATGAAATTGCTTAGAATCCACAGAAGGATCGTAGTCATTGTTTGTTTTAATGGAGTGCAGTTCGCTCTTTGGGTCTTTTGATCGGATGATCGGGAAAAATAGCTGAACATACCAGGGTTCTTTCATCTGGTTCCAGGCGCCAAACTTAGTGGGATATTTGCGCGTAATTTTTGCGCTTCCAAAAATGATATCCCATAAAAACAGGAGGTTGCCATAATTGCCGTTTGGATGAGATACGCCATCTTCAGCCGTTAATCCATGATGGGCAAAATGCGTGCTGGGCGTAGAGATCGTTCTTTCAATAACCCATGCCAGGGGATTCAATATTCTATACCTGTACAATATACGATCCCATTTGGTATTGCTATGCGCCAATAAAATCACAACCAGTTTTATGGGCAAATAAATTAGATAGACATATCCCATACCCATAAACACCAATGCAGCGGAAAACCATATCCCCGGCATTAAGGCATAGTAAAGCGCGGCATTTCGATAAGTCATCAACACACCCATTTCCTCCACTACATGATGCGGCCGATGCAATTTCCACATGGTTCTATTGGCATGTGAAAACCGGTGCCACCAATATTGGGCCATATCGTCAAAAACAAGAAATGCTGCAAAATGCAACCACAAGGAAGTTCCGACAAAAACATCTTCAAGACCGGGAAATAATGCGCCCATGCCAAAAATGACAAGAAAAAAAATACCCGGCTGAATCAAAGTGGGGAGGATGATCAAGCTAAGCAGCTCAATGGTGAAATCATTTTTTGTGCGTTTGTCATGAATGTACAATCCGCCAATAGCCTCGATAATGCCCAAGACCAACAAGGCTATACCGGGTATTATTTTACTGATGCTTTCGGGGTTCATAAGACTTTAGCTTGAAATAAATCTTAACAATTTAGAACACTAATATACTAAAAATCAGACTATTCATTTTCATAGATGGGGATTCTCCCGACTCAAATGAATCGGGACAGGCACATAAATTTTCTTGGGAAAATTTTACGGAAAGACGGGCATATTTTGATTTTATTCCTCTGAATTCACAAACAACACCCACTTCTCATAACTCTAACAGGGGGCAAAACCCTGTCAGAGTTCCAAAAAACCTTTGTGCCCTTTGTGCCTTGGAGGTCAACAAAGAATCTTCGTGGTCATAGAAAACCTTTGTGCCCTTTGCGACTTGGTGGTCAATAAAGAATCTTTGTGTCCATTGTGCCTTTGTGGTGAAACGAAAAAACCTTTGTGTCTTAATAATCCCCCTAAAGAATCTTATTTTTGCACGAAAGTAAAAAAACATGAACCACGCCTATATTTATGACAGTCTTCGCACACCGCGGGGCAAGGGCAAAAAAGACGGGTCGCTTTACACCACCCAGCCCATCGATTTATTAATCGCCTTATTTGACGAATACAAAAAACGCTATCCAAATGCGCCCGAATTTGTGGAAGATGCCATTGTGGGCTGCGTAACGCCCGTAAAAGAACAGGGTTTTAATATTGCCAAAACTGCCGCCATGGCTGCCGGTTATCCCGACACCACGGCCGGAGTAACTTTAAGCCGATACTGCGCTTCCGGTTTGGAAGCCATCAATCAGGCTTCAGCTTATGTGATGTCGGGCCAAGAGGATTTGATTTTGGCAGGCGGATTGGAATCCATGTCGCGCGTACCGATGGGTTCTGATGGCGGTGCTTTGTTCACCAACCCAGAAGTAGTGATGCAACACAAGATCGTGCCACAGGGCATTTCTGCCGATTTGATTGCTTCTAAATTTGGCTTTAGCCGTAGGGATTTGGATGCCTTTGCTGCCGAATCGCACAAAAGAGCAGCCAAAGCTACGCAAGGTGGCTATTTCAAAAATTCATTGATTTCCATCAGTGATGTCAATGGAAAAGTGATCTTGGATAAAGACGAAATGATCCGCCCGGATTCTTCCGTAGAAACATTGGGGAATCTAAAACCTTCCTTCCAAATGATGGGCGAACAGGGTGGTTTTGACAATCTCGCCCTTCAGAAATATCCCGAAGTTGAAAAAATAAACCATGTGCACCATCCTGGCAATTCCTCGGCTATTGTTGACGGAGCAGCACTTACGCTGGTGGGCAGTGAAAGTATGGGCCAGCAATTGGGCTTAAAACCCCGAGCAAAAGTTCGAGCCTTTGCCGTAACGGGCACCGAGCCCACCATTATGCTTTTAGGCCCGGGATTATCCGCCAGAAAAGCATTGAAAAAAGCGGGAATGGAAATTGGCGATATCGATTTATTTGAAGTCAATGAAGCATTTGCCGTAGTGCCAATGCGCTTTATGCAGGAAATGAACGTGCCACACGACAAAGTGAATGTGAATGGTGGAGCCATCGCCATGGGGCATCCACTGGGCGCGACCGGTTCTATGCTGATCAGCACATTGATTGATGAATTGGAAAGACGCGATCTCAATACCGGAATGGCCACACTATGTGTTGGTGGAGGTATGGGCATTGCTACGATAATTGAAAGAATTTAATTTTTCAAAATCTAATATCTAAGCACTAAAAACCAAACAAATTCAAAATCTAAATGAATAATGCTCAAAACCCTTCAATTGCAATTGTTTCTGGAATTTGAACATTCATTATTTGAAATTATTTAGCATTTAGAGATTGGCATTTAGAATTTTAATTGAACGAAGAGAAATTTATAGAGATGATCAAATACACAACTGAAGACAATATTGCATTACTCACCATTGGTGTGGAAGACCAATCCATGAATGTACTGAACGATGCATCTGTAAAAGCACTGGAAGAGAGCATTGATAAGTTCTTGGTCAACAAAGACTTAAAAGGAGCTATCATTACTTCCTCACACAATGAATTTATGGCCGGAGCAGATCTGAAAATGATCACTTCGCTGGATACGGCTGAAGAAATCAGTGCCATGGCCACAAAATTGCATCAGCTTTTCAGGAAAATAGAATTGTCGGAAAGACCCATCGTAGCAGCCATGAACGGAACAGCCCTGGGTGGTGGATATGAATTGTGCCTGGCCTGTCACCACAGAATAGCGGTAAAGAATTCCGGAGCGCAAATTGGCTTGCCGGAAGTTACGCTGGGCTTATTGCCCGGAGCAGGAGGTACGCAGCGCTTGCCCCGTATGATCGGTTTTGAAAAAGCATTACCCTTGTTGGTAGAAGGCAGAAGATTAAAGCCCGAACAAGCCGAAAAAATTGGTTTGGTAGATGCTTTGGTTGAAAATCAGGATCAATTGATTGCGGCTGCAAAATCATGGATTACAGACAATCCATCGGTTCAAAAGCCTTGGGATCAAAAAGGATTCAGGATTCCCGGTGGGGATGTGCATTCAGGAAAGGGATTCAATACTTTTTCTGCCGGATCGGCTTTGGTAGCGGGCAAAACGCAAAACAATTACCCAGCACCACAGGCCATTTTGAATGCGGTATATGAAGGTTTGCCTTTGCAATTTGATCGTGCTTGTGAAATTGAAGTGCGCTATTTCACTCAATTGGCAACAGGAAAAGTAGCCAAAAACATGATCCGCACTTTGTTTTTCAATATGAACAAGGCCAATGCCCTGAGCAACCGCCCCAATGTTGAAAAGCGCAAAGTGAATAAAGTCGCCATACTCGGTGCAGGAATGATGGGCGCAGGAATCGCTTATGTTTCGGCAATGGCTGGAATAGAAACGGTTTTGAAAGACATCAACTTGGAAGGAGCAGAGAAGGGCAAAGACTACAGCCGCAATTTGCTGAAAAAACGCATTGAGCGAGGCAAAATGGACGAAGCAACGGCAGAGCGTGTGCTGGAAAACATCAAATGTGCTGATGATTACAAAGATTTGGAAAATGCCGATTTGGTGATAGAAGCGGTCTTTGAGGATAGAAAACTAAAAGCGGATGTAACCAAAGACAGCGAAGCCATTATTGATGAAAAAGCGGTATTTGCCTCCAACACTTCTACATTGCCCATTACCGGGTTGGCAGAAGCTTCCAAACGACCTGAAAGATTTATCGGGCTGCACTTCTTTTCGCCAGTGGATAAAATGCAATTGGTGGAAATTATTTTGGGCGAAAAAACAGGAGATGAAGCACTCGGCCTGGCCATGGATTATGTGAAGCAAATTCGCAAGACACCAATAGTAGTGCGCGATGGAAGAGGTTTTTATACTTCCAGAATATTCAAAACTTATGTAAGCGAAGGCATAGAATTATTGGCAGAAGGCGTGGAACCCGCATTGATTGAAAATGCAGGAAAACAAGCTGGAATGCCTGTTGGGCCTTTGGCCGTAGCCGATGAGGTGAGCATAGAATTGCTGTACCGTATTTTTAAGCAAACAGAAAAAGACGGTATCGTTACAAAAGCTGCGGCCAAAGAGGTCAGCACCCTATTTATGGAAAAACTGGATCGTCCGGGCAAAAAGGCCAAAAAAGGATTTTACGAATATCCTGAAAACGGCAAAAAGCACTTGTGGTCAGGATTGAAAGAACATTTCAAGCCATTGGAAACACAGCCCGATTTACAGGAAGTGAAAGATCGATTGTTGTATGTACAATCCCTTGAAACCGTGCGCTGCATGGACGAAGGCATTGTGATGCGCCCTGAAGATGCAGACATAGGATCCATTCTGGGCTGGGGATTCCCGCCTTATACCGGAGGTGCTATTTCCTTTATTGATTTTGTGGGGATTGAAAATTATGTAAAAAGAGCGGAAGAATTGGCTGGGAAATTTGGAGAGCGATTTAAGCCAACGGATTCATTGAAAGCCCAAGCAGAAAAAGGAGAGGGGTTTTATTCTTAGAATTTAGAAGCTAGATGGTTAGAGGTTAGAAGCTGGAAGTTAGAATGGTTGAGGATAGAAAGTAGTTGGGCACAATCTGAAAAATGAGATACGCTTGGTTAATATGGCTACTAATCGCATTGTATGGTTTTACACCAGCGACAATCAATTCTTTATGGACACGACCGAATAAAACTGATTTAATAATAACAGGACAAGAATGTGGTTGTCCGTGTCCAGAAGCAAGAGTGCTAAAAGGAGCAATAGAGATTCCAGAGAACATTTTGGACAAACACCCCAACATTCATGAATACGAATTGACATTGACTGGAAATTCGCCTTTTGAACCTTACAATTACGAAATAGGACACTCAGAAATCTTAATTGAAGGAAAAGTAATAGGCATAGATACAATTTTGTGTTCACCGACAGACTGTGAAGTTGTTCCTAAATTTGAAGTTAAGAAATGGACATTAACCAGCTATTCTGCACGATTTTGGACTTGGAATAAAACGACAGGAATTAGTTACCTACTAGGAGTTCCACTTGGATTTTCAGGACTCCTAATATTCACAATTGTGCGAAGGAAAAAGAAATAAAAAAGACTGTGGCCAACACCTAAAAAAAACATGGGGCGGACAGGAAATTGCTCCGAAAAGCCCCAAGTTTCTTAGTAGCAAACCGATATTAGAAAATTAGAACCTAGAATTTTGCTTGCTGTCTTATCCACTCAAAAAGAACTACGCTCAGCGCATTGCCCACATTCATGGAGACAACTTTTCCGGGCATGGGAATGTAAATTTTGTTATCAAAAAGCGAGAGGTCTTCTCTATCAAGTCCATGTGATTCATTGCCCACAATAAAAATGGGATTAGCGGGCAGTGCACACTCATAAAGGTTTTTAGCACCGGGAGTGGTTTCTACAATCACGGGCGTTTTATCTTTTGGCAAAATATCCAAGCTCAGTTTTTGCGCCTGAACCCAATGAAATGGCGTGATGCCAAAACTATTGACAGCCGTTCTTTTGATCAATCTATCAGTAGCTTTTTGGGTTTTATAAGTAAGTATCACTTCATCGCAGTGGGCATTTCCAGCTATGCGCAATATTTGCCCGATATTCGTTGGGGTTTTGATGTGGTGCGCCAAAACAGCAGCTCTGTACTTTAGCTGAATGGGAGGGAGGCTTTCAAAAAAGTCGGTGGCTTTGCTCAATTTCAATATTTTGATTTGAAGATATAAAATCCAGGTATTTTGAAATTTCAAAAACAACATTATTTCAGAAAAACCGATGTAATTTTGATCCACAACGAATAAACTTGACAACAATAAAATTTCCCAGAAATATAAATGAGTTTGCTGATCAACTGATTGACAATCTTGCTGCTCATTCCTATGCATTACAGCCCAATTTTTTAAGCCAAGAGGAAAGTAATGCTGTATTAAAACATATCCAGGCACTTCAGGATGAAGATGAATTAAAGAAAGCTGGAATCGGCAAACAGCTCAAATTTGATGTTAGGGAAAATTTGCGCGGTGATTTTATCCGTTGGATCAGCAAGAGTGATGAACCGGTAATTGTGCAGAGTTTTCTTCAGCGCATGGATTTTTTAATGCAGCTATTGAACAGAACTTGTTTTTTATCCCTGAAAGATTTTGAAGCGCATTATACTTTTTATCCGACCAATACCAGGTATATTAAGCACAGAGATCGTTTTCAGCACAATGCACATCGTTTGATATCGGTAGTTTGTTATTTAGCTTCAGACTGGAAAGTTGCGGATGGTGGTCAATTGATTATTTACAATGAAGGTGAAGCACACGAAATTTTACCTGCACAGGGCACTTTGGTTTGTTTTAGGAGTGAACTTGAACATGAAGTATTGCTAACCAATAGGGAAAGGTACAGCATTAAAGGATGGATGCTTGATCAGCCTGCAAAACTTACTTTTTTGTGATATTATTTTTTGTTGGTAGCTAGGGTTCTGAGTTTTACAAATAATGCTGGACGATCCAAATTGACAATAGCAGGGGCAAATTTGATGATTTGCCTGAATTCCTTTTCTGAATTTTCTTTGGCATAGACCATCAGGCGCACATTTTCTTCTTCTGCCACTTTTTTCAAATCCCCGTTCATGTGTTCCGGCCTTATTTCAATAACTGAGGCATTGTATTTTTTGATTGTTTTGCGCAAATCTTCAGGGTCGCTGCTGTATGAATTGACTTTAATGTGCAGATCGGGAAATTGTTCCTTGAATTTTCGGGCTTTGCGTTTGGAGAAAAAATTGAAAAATGCTTCATCCTGTATTTCAAATTCTTTGACATAGGCATATAGCGTATCCCAATCGGCACTTTTCACATCAAAATAAACCTTAGCTTCTCCTTTGATCCATTTTAGGTAATCGTAGAGTTCGGGAATGGGTTCGCCTGCAAAATCGCCATTTTCATACCAGGAGCCGGCATCTAATTTCCGCAATTGACTGGCGGTCATTTCACTCACAAATCCGCTGCCATCAGTAGTTCTGTTAACTCGCAAATCGTGGATGATAAAATGTACCCCGTCACGGCTTTTACGCACATCGATTTCAATGTATTCCACGCCAAGATCAATGGCGGCCTGGGCTGCGGCTTTGGTGTTTTCCGGTGCCAGGTGGTTTGCTCCGCGGTGGGCGGCTATTTCAGTGGTTTGGGCCAGTATTGATTCTGATAAAAAAAGCAATAAAGCCAATACAGAAATAAAATTAGCAATACTAGTATGCTTCATGTATTTGAATTTGACAATTAACTGTACAAATCAATAATTTTATCTACAATTCTTTCGGCAGCTTTTCCATCCCAAAGCGGGGGAGTAGTCGCACTTTTCCAATTTCCCTGCATTAATTTCTTTAGGTAAGGTACAATATTATCAGGATTGGTACCCACTGTAATTGTTTCAATTTTCATTTCGGAATATTTCAAGATATCTGTGGGCTAATTTGTTATAGGTGAAGTTATCGAGTAAAAACTCCCTGCTTTTATTTCCCAACTCTTCCCTTTTTTGTTTGTCAATTGCACTGATCTCTTTAATGGCTTTAGCAATAGCTGCCGAATCATTAGCTGGAACTGTATATAAGGAAGGTGTTTCAAGCAATGCTGATTCATCAATATTACCTGCCATTAGTATTGGCTTTGTCGATAACATATAGTCAAATAATTTATTGGGCGAAATTCCAAATCTATAAATCGGAGTTTTACTCCAACTGAGAAAGTTAAGGTCAAAATGATCAAGTACTGACTGAACCTGATACTTATTGACTTTATTAAGGAATGTAATATTGTCCAAACCTCTTGCCTTCCTTATTAAATTATTTTTCTCTGGACCTTCACCTACGATTACAAAATGATAATCATTTTCATTTAAAAGGATTCTGGCAGCATCTAGTAGGGGATACATATTATTGGCCTGTCCAATACTGCCAGCATATCCAACAATAAATTTATTTTTGGGAAATAATTTTTCCATTTCACTATTCAGAGAATCTTTTCGGTTAAGTATTTCATTGGGGATTCCATTTGAAATCCAGGTAAACTCTACTGACCGTTTTATACTTTGCTCAATGTGTTTATCAGCCATTTCAAGTACTGACACAACATGATCGGCTTTACGATATCCTTTTTTCTCTATTCTTCTGAGCAGAAGAATAAAGGGATTGAACTTACTATAGTTGCCAAGTTCAATAGGGGTAAGAGGCCAAATATCACGGATTTCAAAAATAAACCTGCATTTGGTTTTTCTCTTCCAATAGAGCGCATTGATCACTGGAAATAATGGTATAGAAGATGCAATAATGATGTCAGGCCTTTTGATCGATTTAGGAACGAAAAATATTCGCCACATATAGATCAACCATGAAATAATACGGACAATACTTTTCGCTTTTTTATAACCAGGTACCTTGACCCAGCAATATTGAACCCCATCGTAATTTTCTATTTTATAGTTGCCCTGGAATTCAACTTGATTGATATATCTGTGGGATCGGTTGGCGGCAAAAATGGTCACCTCATATCCGTGATTGATCCATTCTTTAGCCATAGACAAATGGCGCTCTCCCCATCCCTGATTAGGTGTTCCTCCGTCCTGATAAAACACCCAAATTGATTTTTTATTGATAATTCCCATAAATTTTACCTCAATTACAAATATAGAGGTTTAAGCTGGGTTTGATTAGCCTCTCATCATTACAATGATACTACAAGTTAGGAGGCATTGATTTTAGTTTTTGATTTGCCTGATGCTTATTGAAATACAGTGGAAATAAGGTGGGGGTAGGTTGTTGGAGGAAATTAGAAGTTGGAAGGTAGAAGTTGGAAGTTAGAAATTGATTTTAGCTTTTGATTTATCTGATGCTTATTGAAATATAGTAGAAATAATTTGGGGTATGTTGTTAGAGGAAATTAGAAGTTATAGGATAGAAATTAGAAGTTAGAAGTTGGAAAATAGAGCTTAGAAGAAATTGAGTTATTTTTTGTTGAATATTTTGTAGGCCAAAAGAATTTCATGACTTCCATTGCTCACATTGTTGAGGTTTGAAGTGGTAATGTCATAGGCATAGCCCAGTTCAAACTGTTCTTTGATAATGGCTCCGGCCATCAGGGTTACAGCATCCAGGCTCCTGTAGGAAGCACCCAGCCATACCATTTTATTGTAAATCCCCTTTAAGTTGATATCAACTTGTAAAGGGCTGCCTTTTACCCCTTTGAGCAAAGCAGAGGGTTCCAGTTCAAATTTATCAGCAACTTCAAAGCGATAGCCAGCCATCAGGAAATAATGCCGCATTAATTTATTGCGGTTGTCTGGGTCTTCCACATTAAACTCCAAAGAACTTTGAATGACTTGTGGCATCGAAAAACCCGCATAAAGTCCTTTTCTTTTAAAATAAATACCCAGTCCGATATCCGGGGCGATTCTGCCTTCCTGTGCACTGATTACCGCTGCATCATCAGATTCACGAATATTGATATCATTTGCGAGTTTGTAATGGATAATTCCAGCAGAAATACCACCTGACAGCATACTTTCATCGCCAATATTTACAGCATAAGATGCAGAAAGATTAAATCCGGTATTGCGAATATGCCCGGTTTGGTCGTGATAGACATTACCGCCAAGTCCGAGATTTATGTCTTTTAGGGCTCCAAAAGCAGAAAGGGTTTGTGTATGTGGCTTTCCATCTAATCCAGCCCACTGGTTTCTGTATAAAAAGCGGAAATCAATGGCCTCGGAAGTAGCTGCAACAGCCGGGTTGTAGTAAAATTGGTTGAAGACATAATTGGTAAACAGTGGTTTCTGCTGGGCCTTTGACTCTGCTGAAACCAGTAAAATAATTATGCCTGCAATGATGGTATTGAATTTCCTCATCTGATGATATTTACATGTCCGGAATAAACTTTTTCACTTCCGTTTTTCACTTTTAAAATATAGTAATAGGTTGCTGTGGGCAATGCCTCACCTTTCATGGAGCGGCCATCCCAGTCGTTGTCATAAGGATTGGCTTCAAAGACTTTTCCACCCCAGCGGTTGAATATTTGCAGTTCATTGTCAGTATATTCAAACAGACCGTCAATAATCCAGATATCATTGCGCACATCACCATTGGGTGAAAACACATCGTAAATAATCAGTGTATCGCAGTTTTCAGTAGCATTATCACTCAGTTCAACTTCGAATGCTTCAGAGGCACTGCAATCTTCGGCATCGCTAACGGTAAGTTCGTATTCTCCTGCACTGAGATTTAAAATGCTTGAATCGGCAGACCCCGTACTCCAATTATAAGTATAAGGAGGGAATCCACCTGCAACAGTGGTGATAATTGCGCCATCTCCTTCATCCGGACAGGATTCATTAATGATTTCCGCATTCAGAAACAATCCGGCTGCAAAAATATTGACAGTATCTACTTTGTTGCAGCCGAGCGAATCGCTAACGGTAACAATATAGGTGCCGCTTTCAAGTCCTGAAATATTTTGAGTGGAATCGCCCGTATTCCAGGCATAAGTATATGGAGCGGTATTTCCGCTTGTTACTTCTGTAGCGGCACTTGCATTGCCTTCAGTATCTGAGCAGGACAATCCGCTGGAAGTAGTCTGTATTTCAAAATTGGAAAGGGAATTGACATCGAATGAAGTATCGAGTACGCAACCTGCCGAATCGGTCAGTGTTAAGGAATAGGTGCCTGCCTCAAGATTTGAAATGCTTACCTGGTTTTCGCCATTGCTCCATTCGCCAGTGTATGGTGGAGTGCCGGTTAATGGTGTTATTTTTATTGCCCCTGTTTGATTTTCAGGACAAATGGGCTGAGAAATGCCTGCAAAAACTTCAATGTTTTCATCTGCAAAAACAGTTTCGCTGGCAGAAACCGTACAGTTATTTGCATCACTAATGGTTACGGAATAGGTGCCCACATCTACATTGTTAAGATCAGCACTTTGCTGGCCATTGCTCCAGGAATAGGATAGGGGCAAATTGGCTCCGCTTACCGATGATGTAATTTGCCCGTCATTTACTCCAGGGCAGGAGGCATTTACAGCAGTAAGGTCAATATTAAAGCTACCTGTGCTGTCAATATTAAAGCTTTCAGAAGCAGTACAATTATTGACATCTGTAACAGTAACTGTATAATCTCCACTGTTGAGATTGCTGATTGTATTACCTGTTGAATCATTGCTCCATTCATAGGAATAGGAGGGTGTTCCGCCTGTCACATTTATTGCAATTGCAGCATCTCCGTCACAACCGGAGCCGGAGCTGTTGCCAGTTAGTGTTAAGGGTTCCGGTTCGTGTATTGTATCACTTAGTGTTATACTGCAATTGTTATTGTCCTCAATAGTTATCGTATAGGTGCCCGGTGACAGTCCTGAAATATCCTGTGTAGTTTCTCCATTGGACCAGTTGTAGGAGAAATTACTACCACTACTTGCGCTCATATAACCATCATTTTCCCCATTACAGGAAATGTTGGATATGCTATCAATGCTTGCATTTAAACCGCTACCGGAAAAATCAACAGTAACTGAAGCTGTTGCAGTACAAGCACTGCTGCTGGTATCACTTAATTCAATATCGTCAATCATAAATGGCGGGTCATCTCCATCGGTATTGTTGTCATTGATCCAACGAAAACCTATTCTGAAATCAGGCAAGTTTTCATATGCAGCAGGTATATTTACTGATGCCTGTGTACAAGTTTGCACACCTTGATATTGTGCAGGCAGATCAGACCATGTAGTTCCTCCGTCATCACTTAATCTAACAAGACCATAGTCTGCACCACTTTCTCCACCAGACATATACCAAAACGTGAGAGTAATTCCTGATCTTCCCATAGTTGAAATATTTGGGGATGATACATATTTATCTGTAGCTGCTTCGGCAAAAAATGGAACGCCTTGATCGTAAACGCATGTTCCATTATCCCCTCCCAGTTGACAGGGAGTGCTGGTACAGGTAATGTGAAGGTAGTTGCCCAAAGAGCCTGTGTCAGGACAATTGGAGCATTCATTCACATTGCTGTTAATAACCCATTCATTGGCATCTGCGTCATTAGCTCCAGGGCCATTGATATTTAATGACCAGCCGGTACCACCACTTGAAAAGTCTTCTGACCAAAAAACACTACCTCCACCTCCACCGCTTCCACCTTCTGTAACGGTAACAGTGTAGGTTCCTTCACACAAACTGTCGGCAGTTGTACCTGTTTGACCATTTGACCATTCGTAGGTGAAAGGAGGCGTGCCACCATTGACATTGGCAGTTGCAGTTCCGTTGCATTGTGCACATGAGGTATTGTCGGTAGAAGAAGGTGTAATTGTAAAAGTTGAAACCTGAGTTACATTAATTGAACTATTATCTGTACAGCCATTGTCATCGGTTACCGTAACCGAAAGTGTGCCTGTGGGAACATTGGATAAACTGGCACCTGAAGCACCATTTGACCAGTTATAAGTGAAAGGGCCGGTTCCGCCAGCAGTAGTAGCGGTAATTGTATTTCCACAACTGGTAGATAGTTCAACGATACTGACACTTAACTCATCAGGTTCTTCAATAACAATATTTTTAGAAACCTGGCAGCCCCTTGAATCACTTACACTTAGCGTATGTCTTCCAGCCGGTAGATTTGTATTTATTTCATCAGAACTTGTACCTGCAGACCATGAATAAGAGTAAGGTGGGACACCTCCAGTTACACTTACAGTAGTGGCTCCATCACTCAGACCATTACAGGAAACTGATGTTCTGTTTACAATATCTATCACAGGGCAGCATAAATCTAAAGTAACTTCCACGTCATCTATGTAATAGTAAGCATGAGAATTAATTGCATTAGGGTTTACACATGTATATGATGTGTTTGCATCATCATTAAAATTTCCAATAATGATGTATTGCTCTCCACCAGAAGCGGTGTAAGCCCATTCTAAACGAGTCCAGTTTGAAGTATCAGTAAGTGTTTGGCCGGTGTATTGTAGTTGAGGCGTAAATGGTAAATCTGATGCATTGCCCACCGTTGAACAATCTATATTCACCAGTGAATTGGAAAAATAGACCCCAATATCATCTGTTGCAAACTTTACATCATCTGCGAGGTTCACATAAAATGAAACACAGTATGTTTCTCCTGCAATAAGAGGGGCATCAAGGGTGCCCTCCACATATTCTCTCCACCCGGTAGGAGTGTTACTACATCCCGTTAAAGCAAAGGCATCATACAGGATAATTCCTACATAACCTTCTCCTGAATGTGCATATTGAAATCCCAGGATATTATCAGGTACGCCAATTCCTCCTCCAAAAGGGATATTGTTGCAGGAATTATAAGCATCGGGAGTAGAACAGGTGTCTCCACTTACTATTTGATAGGGACTTTGCCAGTTTGTAATGTCATCGGGGTACTCCGGGCAAGATGGAAAATTTTCAAAACTGTAATTTAATACCTGGTTTTGTGCAAATGCAGTAGAAATGCAGCTGATTAAAATAAAAATCAGCGACATTAAGTATTTATATTTCATAGTCTGAGCTTATTCGGAACATTGAATTTACATAAAGTTACTAATTGTTAGAAAGCTCTCGTCCATTTTGTTGATATTTATATTTTCAAAAGAATTGGTTCATGGCTTAGATTTGTTGTAGATGAAAAGCAAAAAGGAAATAGTGGAAGATTGGCTGTCCCGATATACCGGGCTGTCACTGGAACAATTTGGCAAATATATCCTGCTGGTCAATTTCCAAAACTATGTGGATCGCTTTGCAGAAAAGCACGGGGTGGAGGTCACCGGCAGGTTAAATGCCATGCCTTCAGCAACTGCCGAGGGGATCACCATTATAAATTTTGGAATGGGCAGTGCCAATGCCGCTACAGTTATGGATTTACTGTCTGCCATTGAACCCAAAGCAGTATTGTTTTTGGGCAAATGCGGAGGCCTGAAAAAGAAAAACAATATTGGCGACCTGATTTTGCCCATTGCCGGCATCCGGGGTGAAGGAACTTCCAATGATTATTTTCCGCCAGAAGTGCCTTCATTGCCCGCCTTTGCTTTACAAAAGGCCATTTCCACCACCATCAGGGATTACGAATGTGATTACTGGACGGGTACCGTTTATACCACCAACCGCAGGGTTTGGGAGCACGACAATCGCTTTAAAAAAAGATTGAGGAAAATGCGCGCCATGGCCATTGATATGGAAACAGCCACGATTTTTATCACTGCTTTTAGCAATGAAATACCGGCAGGTGCTTTATTATTGGTTTCCGACCAGCCTATGGTGGCAGAAGGTGTAAAAACTTCTAAAAGTGATAAACAAGTGACCGAAAATTTCGTACAATTACATCTGAATATTGGTGTTGATTCCCTGAAACAGTTGATAAATAAAGGGGACACAGTAAAACACTTAAAGTTTTAAAGCGCAGGAGGACTATGAGCAGCAAGGACATGGAGAAAGTCATTCAGGACTTTAATAATCGGAAAATCGCACCGATTTATCTTTTACACGGAGACGAATCATTTTACATTGATAAGATCAGCGCTCATATTGAGGAGCATTTGTTGAATGATCAGGAAAAAGCTTTCAATCAAACCATAGCTTATGGGAAGGATACCGATCCTGTGAGTTTACTGGATGCGCTCAGGAGATATCCCATGGGCGCTGAAAGGCAACTGGTGATTTTGAAAGAAGCACAGTCGTTGAAAGATTGGGATCCTTTGGTCAGTTATGCTGAAAATCCAATGCCCACTACTGTTTTTGTGATTGTGCACAAGCACAAAAGCATGGATAAAAGGCTGAAGATTACTAAGGCGCTGAAAAAAAGTGCGGTGATTTTTGAGCCCAAAAAGATGTATGAAAATCAGGTTCCCGCTTTTATCAATGAAAGGGCAGCGCATTACAAATTGCATTTTGAATACAAGGCATCGATGTTGCTGAGTGAATATCTTGGAATGGATCTTTCAAAAATCGACAATGAAATAAAGAAAATCGCCATGAGCTGTGGTGAAGGCAGCCGGGTTTCTGAATCAGATATTGAGAGACTGGTTGGGATTTCAAAGGATTTTAATGTTTTTGAACTGACCAAAGCTCTGGCAGAAGGCAATGCCCCTAAAGCTTTTCAGATCGTCAATTATTTCATTGCCAATCCCAAAAAAAACCATCCGCTGGGAGTTGTAGGAACACTGTATTCTTTTTTCAGCAAAGCCTATGTTTACCAGCACATCAAAACACTTCCCGATTCTGAAGTACAAAGTGCACTTAGAGCTAATTTTTTTCAAATGAAAGATTTGAAAAACTTTGTTGGCAATTATTCGCTTGTTGAGACAGAGAGCATAATGGAAATTTTACAGGAATACGATCTTAAATTCAAAGGTGTGGGCGCAATGGGCAGTAATAACGAATCCTTGCTTACCGAAATGGTGTTTAAGATGGTGCATCCTGAACCCTCATTCCGTAATTATGGTGCAACCGGGTAGGGCTTCACGCAGCTTGTCAATCTCTCCAGCCACTAATTTGTGATCTTTCACAATGATTTTTTCCAGGCTTTCCATTTCTTTTAGTCCTTCTATGGGCAGGCGGTTCATGTAGTAACTTCCGCTGATGTCCAATTCCTTTACCTTGTCCAGTTGACCGATTTCATTGGGAATAGCAGGGTAGTAGTTGAAAGGCAGATAGAGTTTTTCCAGGTTTTTGAATTCCAGTATTTCCTCGGGGAAAGTTTTGAGTTTTTGCAGGCTGAGGTCCAGAAATACAACATTTTCAGGCTCACTTGCAGCCTTGTCTATATCGTTGTACCAATTTTTAGAAAAGGTTTCATCGCTTATCTCAATTTCTGTTTGGGCTTGGGCAATCGAGAAATCCAACAGGCAAATGCTCAGTACAAAAAGGATTGTTTTCATCTGTTTAAAATTTTTCTGACAAATTAATAAAAATATTTTTACCCAACTGGCGCGCATTTTGTAGCCCAGCCAGTCGAACGGGTCCTCCGGTTGTTACAGGTGCCTACTCTTCATTTTTTCCATTGCTGAAAAAACGAAGCAAACCCGCCTGATTATTTCAGTTCGGGCAAGCTTGCCTGCTGAAAGCAGGAAAATCTAGGCTGTCTAAAATTCAACTAAATTCTTTGTTCAGTAGCTAAATTTCAGGAACTCGCCATTAAAAATTATCTAATTTAGTCAATCTCGTTTGGCTCAAACAGCCTGAAATTTGACACAACTTTCACTTCGAATTTTAAGCTGAATTTTCGAATAGCCCTTATGAAAGAAGTGATCTTTATAAAAGCCCACTCAACTAGCGCGCATTTTGCAGCCCAGCCAGTGTATAGCGAATGCCCGCCCGGTTGCGCCAGTCGGACGGGCGTGCCTACTCAGAATGCTAAATGATTTAATCTTCCGTGATTTTTTTCCAAGGTTGCGCTTCCTTTTCTTCATTTTTTCCATTGCTGAAAAAACTAAGCAAACCCGCCTGATTATTTCAGTTCGGGCTACTCGATTGAGTGTGGTTTTCTATTCGGTCAATCTGTTTTTCAAATCCATTCTTCCGTGCAATATTCTTGTTATTTCAATTGGAACTGATTTTGTTTTACGGTAGAAGATTATATGTCGGTTTGCTTTTAATCCAAACAAGTCGGTTGTAATTCTGTCATAATTCTTTCCTAATTCGGGATTATTGGCTATTTCTTGGCAATTGTCAAGTAGCATATTGTAATATTTATCAGCTTGCTCCTCGGACCACTCGTCAGCCGTATAGACCCAAATCCCGCTCAAGTCATCAACAGCTTTATTGGTCAATTTATATTCAGCCATTCTTTCTCCTTTTGGCTTTTAATTCCTCAAGGTTCTTTTTTGGGTCAAAATCGTGTGCTATACCACTATCAATTCCTTCCTGAATAGCATTTCTCAAGGCAATTGCTTTACTTTCTTCATTTTCCAAAAGTCGAAGCCCTGCACGAATAACTTCACTTACGTTTTTATATCGGCCAGCAGAAACTTGGCTACTTACGAATTGGTCAAAATAATTCCCGAGTGATATAGATGTATTTTTACTCATAATTCAAATGTTTTACCCTAAAGTACCAAAATTTGGTAATTCATGCAAGTTATACTACTACGGTTCTCGGCTATGAGCAGTTGGGGATTTCTCGCCCTTTTTTTCAATTTAGCACTGACATTTTATTTATTTACTTTTCACTTAAGCACCTAAACCCACATTTGCTATAGCCGATGTGTGCGCCTTGAATGTTAAATATAGTTCATTAAAGTGAACGTCCCAAAGGGAGGCTTGCCCGAATGCTTCATGTTGGCGGGGGCGCACTGGCGGTCATCTGACCGTCAGTCGTCTCGATTGTGCGGTCGGCTTTTTTTCGATCAAGCGAGTTTAACAAAGTCGTCTTCTAACTTTACGTTAAAATTAATCTCAGCCTTTAATGCTTTGAAAACTTTTATTATCGTGTCAATTGTAGCACTATTAGCACTGCTTTCAAGCTTTGAAATTTGAGCTTTCCTAACACCAATGAGCTTACCCAGCTCTTCTTGAGTTAAATGTCTTTCTTTACGTGCTGCTCTTATCATTCTACCCAAGACTTCCATTCGGAGCTCGTATTCGTATTCGTCTCTTTCCTGTGTGCCAACCTTCCCGATAAATTCATCTTTCATTTCGGCAAGCGTTGATGTTTTCATTTTTTTAGTTGCCATATCATTTAGTTTTACTTTCAAAATATTTATCCTTCAATCTCACTGCTCGGTCAATCTCTTTTGTCGGAATCTTGTCAACCTTTTTTATAAAACCGTGGGTAGCTATTACCAAAGTTTCTTTATTGTCTGTCTTGTCCCAAAATGCAAGAAGTCGTATTTGAAGTCCTGCATATTTTGTTCGAAATTCCCAAATTTCACTTTCGAGTTTCTTAAAGAGTCTTGGGTCATTTGTCTGTTCAGCAAGGTCAATGTTGTAAAATACTTTTTTTGCAGTTTTCGGCTGAAGGGTCTTTAAAAACTTCTTTGCTTCGTCTAAAAATTCTGTCTCAAAGTACCTCATACATGGTCTTTAGTTAACCTAACAAAGATAATGAAAGTTTCTAAATATAGAAACAATTAAGTTGAATGAACGAGGTTTTAGCTGACGCACAACGGCCAAGTATAAGTGTAGTGTAGGCTTAAAAGTTATTGCGCCTTTGGTGGAATGTTGTGTAGACGCATACAAGATGTTATCTTGAAAGGGGTTCCAACAAGTTGAAAACTTGCGTGATGTTGGGGGAATGCGTACCTACTCAGAATGCTAAATGATTTAATCTTCCGTGATTTTTTTCCAAGGTTGCGCTTCCTT